>CAYTAE010000217.1:0-2717 GCA_964435655.1 uncultured Rhodospirillaceae bacterium | reverse complement strand
CTCGAAGGGGAGGGCTATGGACGTACGGAAACCGTGATGGAACCGGGGGAATTTGCGGTTCGTGGCGGAATTCTGGACGTTTATCCGCCTGGAACGGAAGAGCCGCTTCGCCTTGACCTGTTTGGGGATGAGCTGGAAGGAATTCGCCTGTTTGATCCCATGACTCAGCGAAGCGCTGGCAAGGTGCAGGCTTTCCTCTTCACTCCGATCAGCGAACTTCGCCTGAACGCCAAAGCCATTGCTCATTTCCGCATCAGCTATCGGGAGGCTTTCGGGACGGTGACAGCGGCGGACCGCCTGTATGAAACCGTCTCGGCGGGGGCCCGTTATCCTGGCATGGAGCATTGGCTACCGCTTTTTCAGGATCACCTGGAAACCCTGTTCGATTATGTGCCCGATGCCATGCTTAGTCTGGATCATCAGGTGGCAGAGCTGGTGGAAGCACGTTTCGAACAGATTTTGGAATATTACAGCACCCGCAAGGCGCTGATTGCAGAGAGCATCCGCGATGGTGGCGACCTCTACCATCCGTTGCCGCCCGATGCCCTGTACCTTCAGGCTGGAGAATGGCAACAGGTTCTAGATTCCCGGCCCCTTCTTGCCTTTCGCCCCTTTTCCGGGGGCGGCGACGTGGAAGCGGGCGGCAAGGTGTTGCTCGATTTTGCGGCCGTCCGTCGGAATCCAAAAACCGACATCTTCGAAGAAGTGCAAAAAACGCTCGATCAGGCGCGTGCGCAAGCCTGTCGAACGCTGATTGCCTGCCACAGCGCCGGTTCTCGCGCTCGCCTGCAGGGAATTTTGGAAGAGCGCGGCATCGGCGAACTGGTTGTGGCCGAAAACTGGCCAGCGGCGGTGGGCCTGCCACCCGAAAAGACAGCCCTTGTCGTGCTTGGTCTTGAACAGGGGTTCTCGGCGCCGGGGATCGCCATCATTACCGAGCAGGACATTCTCGGCGATCGCCTTGGCCGTTCGGCAAAGCGCCGCCGGGCGAAAGATGTGCTTTCCCACACGGCAAGTCTAGTTTCTGGCGATTTCGTCGTGCATCAGGAACACGGGATCGGTCGTTACGACGGCCTGATTACGTTGGAGATTCAGGACGCCCCCCATGATTGTCTGCGTCTTATCTACGCAGATAAGGCCAAGCTTTTCCTGCCGGTCGAAAACATCGAGCTTCTTTCCCGTTATGGCTCGGAAGACGGGCTGGTTTCCCTGGACCGGTTGGGAGGCATCGCTTGGCAGGCGCGCAAATCCCGGATGAAACGCCGGATACGGGATATGGCGGAGGAATTAATTCGTCTCGCAGCGGCGCGTGCGATGGAGGCGGGCAATGTGATAACGCCGCCGGAAGGCTATGACGAATTTTGCGCGCGGTTTCCTTACCCGGAAACCGAGGATCAGCAGGCGGCCATTGAGGAAACTCTCCATGATCTTGCCAGCGGCCGTCCCATGGATCGCCTGATTTGCGGTGACGTTGGCTTTGGCAAAACGGAAATTGCCCTTCGCGCCGCCTTTGTCGCCGCTATGTCGGGTTATCAAGTTGCGATTGTGGTGCCGACAACCTTGTTGGCGCGCCAGCATTTCGAAGGCTTCGTAAAACGCTTTGAGGGTTTTCCGGTCCGCATCGAACAGCTTTCCCGCTTCGTTCCGCCATCCAGGCAGAAAGAAATCAAGGCACGGCTTGCCGAGGGTGGGAGCACGATTGTCATTGGCACCCACGCACTTCTTGGAAAGTCGATCGCTTTTGCCAATCTTGGCCTTCTGATCATTGATGAAGAACAGCATTTCGGCGTAGCGCATAAGGAACGTCTGAAAAAGCTTCGCACGGACGTTCATGTTCTGACGTTAACGGCGACGCCTATCCCGCGAACGATGCAGCTTGCCCTTTCCGGGATGAAAACGTTGAGCGTGATCGCAACGCCGCCGCTTGACCGTCTAGCGGTTCGCAGTTTTATGATCCCTTACGATCCGGTCATTCTCCGCGAAGCGATCTTGCGCGAACGTCTTCGAGGCGGGCAGATTTTTTATGTGTGTCCGCGAATCGAGGATCTGGCAAAGGAGGAAGAAAAGCTGCGCCGGCTGGTCCCGGAAGCCCGCCTGATTACCGCCCATGGCCGAATGGCGCCGAGCGAGCTTGAAAAAGTAATGATCGGTTTCTATGAAGGGGATTACGACATTCTTCTTTCCACCAATATTATCGAGTCCGGCCTGGACGTTGCCACCGCAAATACGCTTATCGTGCATCGGGCAGATATGTTTGGCCTTTCCCAGCTCTATCAGCTTCGCGGTCGTGTCGGGCGGGCAAAAAACCGGGCCTATGCTTATTTTACGATCCCGCCCAATCGCATTCTTAGCGAGGCGGCGACGAAACGTCTGCAGACGATGCAGGCGCTCGATTCCTTAGGCGCAGGTTTTAAACTGGCAAGCTTTGACCTGGACATTCGCGGTGCCGGAAATCTTCTGGGCGAGGCCCAATCGGGTCACATCCGGGAAGTAGGGGTTGAACTTTACCAGCATCTTTTGGAAGAAGCGGTGGCGGTGGCCAGGGGAGAGCGTGCAAAGGATGCGAGCGAAGAAGTCTGGACGCCGGACATTCGCCTTGGCATGCCGGTGCGGATACCGGAAAGTTACGTCGCCGATCTTGGCTTGCGTCTTGAACTCTATCGCCGCATCGCCAGTCTTGCGGATCGAAGTGAGATCGATGGCTTTGCCGCCGAACT
>CAYTAE010000216.1:0-2730 GCA_964435655.1 uncultured Rhodospirillaceae bacterium | reverse complement strand
GCTTTTATGTGGATCGGTCTTCTCTGGTATTTCAACTTTGTCCAAATTCCCGTCGCAAAGGGTTTGCCGGCAGAACTGAAACCTGCGATCGGCAAACATATCGCGCCGAAAGCGCTTTTCTGGTTTCGCTGGTCCGCGCTGGCCACCATTGTCTTCGGAATTCTGCTGGCAGAGCGTAGCGGCTATCTTCACGATGCGATGACGCTTGGCCTTATGGAAAGCGGCAATGCCCAACAAACCGCCATTGGCGTCGGCATGTGGCTGGGCCTGATCATGGCCTTCAACGTCTGGTTTATCATCTGGCCGAATCAGAAACGGGCCATTGGCATCGTACCGGCAAGCGACGAGGAAAAGGCAGCCTCGGCGCGGACCGCTATGCTGACATCGCGGATCAACACCGCACTCTCAATTCCAATGCTCTACGCCATGGTTTCGGCGCAGAATCTCTATTAAGACAATTGTTTTTCAGAAAATGCAGACGGGGCGCTTCGGCGCCCCGTTTTTTTGGCTGGCCTTTTAATCGACAGCAATCAGCGCCGCAGCAACGCGGCGGCCTTCCGCCGCCAGCACGTTGTAGGTTCGGCACGCCGCGCCGGTATCCATCCCTTCAAGGGCAATGCCATGTTCGCGGAAGGCTTGACGCAACGTCTTTTCCAGAAGAAAGGCCGTCTTTCCGGTGCCAAGCAACAGCAACTCGATTTCCGTCTCTGCAACCAACGGCACCAATGCCGTAAGAGCCGACGCGGAAACATCCGTCACGTCCCAGCCCACCACAACATCGGGAAAGACCAGCACGCTGCCCTCATGCACCGTGCCACTTATGCGAAAATGGTGATCACCATAGCCTTGAATAAGCTTCAGGGCTCCCGGAACCAGGGGCGTAATATCCACCGAATCGGCTCCTTACGGCGTCTCCTCGGCCGTTTCTCTGCCGCCCATGCCGGTATCCCGGCCAAGGCTCATGTAAAGAAGCAGCGGCACCGCGATGCAAATGGATGAATAGGTGCCGACAAAGATGCCGAAAATCATGGCAAAGCTGAAACCGGCAATCACCTCACCACCGAAGAAATACAAGGCGAACAGCGCCAGCAGCGTCGTCGCACTGGTCCGAATCGTACGCGAAAGCGTTTCATTGATACTGCGGTTGAAAAGCTTGTCCAGCGGCATCCGTTTGTATTTTCGCAAATTCTCGCGGACGCGGTCGTAAACGACGACGGTATCGTTAATCGAATAACCGGCAATCGTAAGAATGGCCGCAACCGTCGAGAGGTTAAATTCAAATTGAAAGAAAGCAAAAACCCCGATCGTCGCCAAAACATCGTGAGCCAACGCAAGAACGGCGCCGACGCCGAATTGCCATTCGAAGCGAAACCAGATGTAAATCAACATCGCAATGATTGCCAGAAGAACGGCCGTAATCCCGGCACGAATAAGCTCGCTACCAACTTTTGGGCCGACGAATTCGACACGCCGATATTCCACGTCCGTGCCAAGGGCATTGCGCACAGCTTCGACGGCGCGCTGTTGGGCCGCCTCGCCCCCATCTTGCTTCTGCACGCGAATAAGCACATCCGTCGGCGCGCCAAACTCCTGCAACGCAACCTCGCCCAACCCCAAATCACCAAGCATCGCCCGCATGCTGCCAAGGTCTGCAGGCATTGGTGTGCGTATTTCGACAAGAACGCCGCCTTCAAAATCAATTCCGTAATTCAGCCCCTTGGAAAAATAGAACGTAACCGATGCCAGAATAAGAACGGCCGACAACGCGAAAAAGATCAAACGTCCGCGAAGAAATTCAAAACTCGGGTTATCAGGGAGAAGACGAAACATAGTTATTCCTATAGCGGTAATTTTGTTGGCTTGCCGCGCCGAAGCCAGGTCACCATGATCAACCGCGTCACCATAATTGACGTAAACATGGATGTCAGCAGACCGATGGAAAGGGTGACAGCGAAGCCTTTCACAGGCCCCGATCCAAACAGAAAAAGAAGCACCGCCGCAATAAACGTCGTTAAATTCGAGTCGATGATCGTCGTCAGCGCCCGCCGATAGCCGGAATCAATCGCCGAAATTGGCGTGCGCCCGGCACGAGCCTCTTCGCGAATCCGCTCGAAAATAAGCACATTTGCATCCACGGCCATCCCGATTGTAAGCACGATCCCCGCAATTCCGGGAAGGGTAAGCGTCGCCTGCAAAAGCGATAACGCCGCCGCAATCAGCACGATGTTGATCACAAGGGCGGCGTCCGACATCAAGCCAAAGCGCCCATAAATCGCCACCATGAAGACAAGAACCAACAATAGGCCAAGGACGCAGGCAATCTTGCCGGCGCGAATGGAATCAGCCCCCAACCCTGGCCCAACGGTCCGTTCCTCAAGAATGGTCAGGGGGGCTGGAAGCGCACCGGCACGCAACAGCAGCGCCAAGTCTTGCACTTCCTGCACGGTGAAGCTGCCGCTGATAATACCGCTTCCTCCCAAAATCGCCGAACGGATCACCGGCGCGCTGATCACCTTGCCGTCCAAGACAATCGCAAAGGGCTTGCCAATATTATGCTTTGTGATTTCCCCGAATTTTCTGGCTCCCAGCGAATCGAATTTAAAGAAAACAACCGGCCGGGCATCTGCGAAGGATGGCTGCGCATCGACCAGCGTATCGCCCGCACGCATCACGCGTTTTCGAATAACGTAGGGAGCGGGCCGAGATCGGAAGAGCACACGTCTGAACTCC
>CAYTAE010000215.1:0-2733 GCA_964435655.1 uncultured Rhodospirillaceae bacterium | reverse complement strand
AAGGATCGTAGAGCGTGCCGTCCGGATCGCAGAAGACGGCGTTCATCGTGAAGTCGCGGCGCGCCGCGTCCGTCTGCCAATCGTCGATGTAGGCGACCTTTGCATGTCGCCCGTCGGCCTCGATGTCCTGGCGAAGGGTTGTGATTTCAAAAGGCCGGCGCTGCACAATTGCCGTCACGGTCCCGTGCGCGATGCCGGTTGAAACTGTTTGAATGCCGGCCTGTTTCAAAAGCGCGAGCACGCCTTGCGGCGGTTCGTTGGTTGCCAGATCAATGTCGCGAATGTCGCGCCGTAACAACGCGTCGCGCACGCAACCCCCGACGAAGCGCGCAATGGCCCCTTTCGCCGTCAACGCCGCCAACACGTCTTGGGTTGCCGGCGCCGTCATCCAGGGTTGTACAGCCATGCTGCCCGACGGCTTCACTCAGACCACCTCCATCTTAATCGCCCAGCGCCTCGCAGAGATTTTTCAACATCCCCGCCGTTGCGCCCCAGATGTATCGATCCCCATAGGGAACCGCATAATAATAGGTGGTCCGGTCATCGCCTAGGCGCTCTTCGCGCATGTAATTCCCAGGGTCGATCAGAAAAGCCAGCGGCACTTCGAAAACGTCGGCAACTTCGAAGCTGTCCGGGTGCAACGGAAAAGGCGGCGTAAGAACCCCCACAACCGGCGTCACGTCGAAACCGGTGCGCGTAATATAGGTGTCAAGGCGACCAAGCAATTCGACGCGGGCGCGCGGGATGCCAAGCTCTTCCTCCGTCTCGCGAAGGGCCGCGGCTTCCGCGTCCACGTCACCACTTTCAAAACGACCCCCCGGAAAGCTGATTTGCCCCGGATGGTCGGTCAGATGATCCGTGCGCCGGGTCAACAAAACCGTCAGGCCGTCATCACGATCGATCAGCGGCACCAGCACCGCCGCCTGGGTCCAGGGGGGTGACGGTTTTAGATGCGGCGACAATTGATGATCGCCACGCAAGACGTCCGTCCCGTTGCCGGGCTCGTAAGCGGCCATCCGCGCGACGATGTGATCCAGCATCCGGCCTATTCCGCAAAAGTGCCGAGGGGGAAAAAGGCGTCGCCGCTCCACACGCCAAGGGCCGTCTCCAACCCAACGCCCTCTTCGACGCCAAGCCCGACAAGTTCGTAATAGACGGAACGCGTGATCCTGGCTTCCAGCCCATTGCGCACCAGAAGATAGGGCGTGGGCTGGCGCGTCTTTGGATCTTCGGCAACCCGGAGCGGGTGGTCCGGCCCCACCTCGACCCATTCGTCCATGTTCGTGCGGAAACGAAGCTCCTGATGGCGGCCCTGGCCGGAAACGGCCAGTTCCACCGCCAGAAAGGGGGCGTCTTCAACCTCTACCCGTCCCTTTTCAACCGGGGTTTCAAGCCAATAGACCCCCTCGGCGTCCCGCTTCAGTACGGTTGCGAAAAGCCGGACGATGGCCAGCCGCGCAATGGGTGAGCCTTCGTAATACCAGGTGCCGTCGCGCGCGATGCGAATGCCGAAATCACCGCAATCGCCGTCTTCCCCTACGGCCTGAATGGGCAGGGCCGCGTTGGCAGGTTTTTCGTCAATCCGTTCGTGCCGATCGGTCATCGTCGTCCTTTCACGCATCAAAAACGGCACTGTACTTAGGCTATGTTACATTCCTATAACGTAAGCCTTTCACGAACAAAAACGAGCGGAAATCGCGGCAAATGGATGCGAACCGCCTTTGCGAAATGCGCCCCCCACCGTCCCCCATCGTGCAGCGGACCTTGCCGGGGAAATACGATCTGCCGGGCCTGCACGCGCGCAAGCCTGCGCGCTATCCCTTTCTGTTGGAAAGCGCCGTGCAGGGAGGGCCGCGCGCGCGTTACGACATTCTTTTCGCCTTTCCCGGCGAAAGCCTGACCCTGGCCCGGCCCGGCAGCCTGGCGGGCGGGTTTCTTCCCGGACTGGATCGCATCTGGCAAACGGAACGGTGCCCCCGGGACGCGACGCCGCCGCTGCCCTTTACGGGCGGATGGTTTCTCTATCTTGGCTATGAACTGGCTGGCGAGATCGAACCCACCCTGCGCCTGCCGGCCCCGGAAGATGCGTTTCCGGTTGCGCGCGCGACCCGCATTCCCGCCGCCATCCTCTACGATACGGAACGCAACGAAACCCACCTGATGGCGGAATCCGGACAGGCAGCCCTGCTCGACGCCCTTGAAGCCGACATCCAAGAAGGGGCGCCACGCGCGTCCCTCATCTGCCCCACCACCAACGACCGCCCGCTGCTTGCCGCCCCTCTGTTCGAGGAACGGTCCCAGCGCTATCTAGACCATGTCCGGCGCATCAAAGACTACATTGCCGCCGGCGACATCTTTCAGGCCAATCTCTCGCGCCTGTGGCAGGGGCGCCTTTTGGACGGCACCCGCCACAGCGAAATTTACGCCCGCCTGCGCCAGCAAAACCCGGCGCCCTTTGCCGGCCTGGTCCGCTTTGAAGACCGCAGCATCTTAAGCTCTTCGCCGGAACGTTTGGTCGAGCGTCGTGGGTCGCTGCTACAAACGCGCCCGATTGCCGGCACGCGCCCCCGTGGCAAAGACAACGCCAGCGATCTTGGCCAGACGCAAAGCCTGCTCGCCAATCCGAAAGAACGCGCCGAACACATCATGCTGATTGATCTGGAGCGCAACGACCTTGGCCGGGTCACCCTTCCGGGCAGCCTTGCCGTCGATGAATTCATGTCGGTTGAGACG
>CAYTAE010000214.1:0-2773 GCA_964435655.1 uncultured Rhodospirillaceae bacterium | reverse complement strand
GTCCTGCTGCATGGGGCGGGCAAAGCCCTTGCCGGGGATTTGGCGGGGGCGCTTGCCGGTCACGGCTATGATGTGCGCCGGGTTGCGCTTTACGAAGCCCTGCCGACCGAAAAAATTTCCACCGCCATCGCTGATGCGCTGCGCAATGGCGAGGTTGCAGACGTGCTTTTTTTCTCTCCCCGGACGGCGGCTGCCTTTGTTAGGCTGGTGGGCGACGGGGGGTTGACGCGCGAATGCGCGCAGGTTTCGGCCATTTGTCTCAGCCCTGCGGTGGCCGAGGCGGCCAAGCCCCTTCCCTGGAAGACGCTTCGCGTGGCGGCGCGTCCAGACGAAGCGGCGCTGCTTCGTGAACTGGACCTTGAATAGGGCTCGTGCCACGCAAGCGGAAATTTGGAAAATGGGCGATACCCGATGACGGACCAGAACGTTTCAGGCGCAGAAAAGAAAAAGAAATCGGCTTTTGCGGGAAAGAAGAGCTGGGTTCTCGGGGGGCTGGTTTTGCTACTGGTCGCGGGCGGGTTCGCCGCCGCTTCGTTTTTGCCAGCCTTGCCGGGCGTTGCCTTCCTGAAGGGCCTGACGGCGTCTTCGGACGTAGGGAACGGGACGGAGGGTGAGACGGAAAGTCTTTCCAGGCGGCTCACCGTTCTTGAAGCGGCCATCTCTGACAACCCGACGGCAAGCTTAAATGCGATCGCGGTCAACATCGCCTCTCTCGATGCCAGGCTTGCCGCTCTTGAAAGCGGAATTTCTCAAGGCGACGACACGGACGTTCTGGCGCGCCTCGTCCCGGAAATCGAAAGGCTTCAAAGGGAGCTTGCCGCGCTTTCCACGCGCATGGCCGAATTTGCATCCGGGCCCAGAGGCCTGCCCGGTTCGGGCATGCTCATGGACCCCTATCTGCGCGCGGTTGAGGATCTTCGCGAAGGGCTTTGGGAATATGGCCCCTTTCGTGATCGCCTGACGGCACTTTTGGCGGTGGCAGGGGGCAACCCGGCGGCGGCAGACGCACTGGCGCCGATTGTCGCTTACGCGGATCAGGGCATCCCAACATTGCCGATGTTGCGCGCGCGGTTTGATGATTTGGCGGCGGCCGTTCTGGAAGCCCGCTGGGTAGAGGACGGCACGGGTTGGACAGATCGACTTCTCGCCAATCTGTCCGGCCTTCTGACAATCCGAAGGACGGGAGAGATCGAAGGCAACGGCCTGGAAGCGGTGCTGGCGCGTGGCGAACAGGCGCTCCATGCCGGCAATCTGGAACGCGCCGTTGCTTTGCTTGAAAAAATTGAAGGACCGGGTGCGGAGGCCGCTGGTTCGTGGCTTCGCGATGCGAACGCGCGCCTTGCGGCAACGGCGGCGATGCGTCAGCTGAGGCATCTTGTTTTCTCAAGAGAGAAAAATTCGGCGAAAGGGCCCCAATGATTCGCGCCTTCGCGTTTTTTCTGCTCCTTGCGGGCGTTGTTGTTTTTGCGGCATGGCTTGTTGAACATCCGGGGACCGTGCAGATTACCTTTGTTGATTACCGGCTGCATGGGTCGGTCGGCTTTCTTGGCGTTGCGATCCTGTTGCTGGTGCTTGTGGCGGTTTTTGTCGACCGTTTGTGGCGCTATCTGATTGCCGCGCCGCACCAGATTGCTGTCACCTTTCGGGAAAACCGTCGTCGCCGGGGCTATCGGGCGCTCACCCAGGGGTTGGTGGCGGTGGCGGCCGGCGATGTTGAAAAGGCAGACGAGCTTGCCAGGCGCGCCAAAGGGCTTTTGCACGATCAGCCCCTTGCCATGTTGCTTTCGGCCCAGGTGGCGCAATTGCGTGGCGACGAAGGCGCAGCGGCAGATTATTTCGAAGCGATGCTCCACCATCCCGAGATGGCGTTTTTTGGCATTCGCGGCCTTTTCACCCAGGCCCTTCGGGACGGGGACACGGAAAAGGCGCTCAGCCTTGCGAGGCGGGCTTATGGGTTGCATCCGAAAACGCCCTGGGTCGTTCAGGCGCTTTTCGAACGCGAATTGCAGGATGGCAAGCTGGAAGACGCAGACGCCATTCTTCGCCAGGCAATCCGTCAGGGGGCGCTTCCAGCGGTGGAAGGAAACCGCCAACGGGCGGTGCTTCTGCTTCGCCAAAGCACCCTTTTGGAAGGGCAGGGCCAACCCCGCGAGGCATGGCGTTTGGTGCAAGATGCCTGGAAGCTGGCACCCGATTTTGGTCCGGTGGCGGTTGCTTACGCGCGCCTTTCCAATGGGCAGGGCGCAACACGACGCGCCGAAAAGGCGATTGAAAAAGCCTGGTCAAAGAACCCGCACCCGGACCTTGCCAAGGCCTATCTGGAAATAGGTGTTTTGGAAGGCAGCCTTCAGCGTCTGAGGAAAATCGAAAAACTGGCGGGCTTGTCCCCCAACCATCCTGAAAGCGCCTTTGCTGTTGGCGAGGCGGCCCTGAAGGCTGAAATCTGGGGGGAGGCAAAAAACCATCTTGAAAAAGCCATTGCGGCCCGGCCATCGGCACGCGCCTTTCGCGCCATGGCGGAACTTGTGGCAGGAAGTTCCGGCAACGACACCGCAGCGGCCAGGTGGCTTGCGCGCGCGGCCGAAGCCCCGGCGGACCCGCATTGGGTTTGTGGAAACTGCCATGCGATTGCCGAAAGCTGGGCGCCGGTCTGCGCCCATTGCGGGGCCTTTGACCGTTTTGTGTGGCGTCTGCCCGGTCCCGGAGGCTTTGCAGTGGACGCGACGCTTCCTTCCGACCTTTCCCAGAAAAAAACCCTGGGTTTCCAAGGATA
>CAYTAE010000213.1:0-2780 GCA_964435655.1 uncultured Rhodospirillaceae bacterium | reverse complement strand
GTCATCGAGGCACAGCTTATGGCGTCCTTGCCGGAAGGATCGAAAGCGGAAGAGACAGTCATCGCCTATGAACCGTTGTGGGCCATTGGCAGCGGTCGAACGCCGACCGTCGATGAAATTGAGCTTGTTCACGAGCGAATTCGCGAAAATTTGGGCAAATCTTTTGGCCCCACTCAGGCTTTTCGCATTCTCTATGGCGGGTCCGTAACAGAGGCAAACGCGGCAGCAATCCTGTCTATCGCCGGGGTAAATGGTGCCTTGGTCGGGGGTGCCAGCCTGAATGTCGAAGCCTTTTGTACGATTGCCGAAAGTTGTAGCTAGCATCACGTGATGGAATTCAGTAAAAGGCGGGGGTCGCAAATGGTGCCCACGTTCAGGAAAAACGGCGAAAAAAAGCAAAAATGACGACAATCCTTCTTGTCATTCACTTGATTATCGCAATCGCGCTGGTCGGTATCATCCTCTTGCAACGGAGCGAGGGTGGCGGCCTTGGTATTGGCGGCAGCAGTGGCAGCGGCGGCGGTGGTGGTCTTTTCACGACAAAGGAAACGGCCAATCTGCTCACCCGGACAACGGCAATCCTGGCAACTTGTTTCATGGCGACCAGCCTGACCCTGGCCATTCTTGCCAACCAGTCTGCCGAACCCACGTCAATTCTCGACGCCGAGGAACCCGCCAGCACACCTTTCGAGGCAACGATGCCGGAAGCGCCGCTTGAGGCGATGCCGCCGGCCGCACCAAGCGCGCCCCTAGGGGAATGATGGTTCCAGGTTCGTCAGATTTGGCAATTCGGATCGAAGGCGGCGTTTTTGCCGCCTCTTTTACTTTTGCACTCGAAATTGGATCGTTTTCAGGTAGATTGTAGGCCCATGACGCGGTTTATCTTTATTACCGGTGGCGTGGTCTCCTCACTTGGGAAGGGAATTGCCTCTGCGGCGCTTGGAGCCTTGCTTCAGGCGCGCGGGTTCAAGGTGCGGCTTCGCAAGCTGGATCCCTATCTGAATGTCGATCCGGGCACGATGAGCCCCTATCAGCATGGCGAGGTCTTCGTGACGGATGACGGCGCCGAAACGGATCTTGATTTGGGTCACTATGAACGCTTTACCGGCGTTTCTTCCCGCGCTTCAGATAACGTCACCACCGGAAGAATCTACTCAACCGTGATTGCGAAAGAACGCCGTGGGGATTATCTCGGCGCGACCGTTCAGGTCATTCCGCATGTCACGGACGCCATCAAGGAATTTGTCCTGGCCGATCTTGAGGACGAGGATTTTGTTCTTTGCGAGATTGGCGGCACGGTCGGCGATATTGAGGGACTGCCTTTCCTGGAAGCCATTCGCCAGCTTGGAAATGAATTGGGAAGAGAGCGCACAATGTATGTGCACCTTACCCTGCTCCCTTATATTCCATCATCCGGTGAACTGAAGACGAAACCAACGCAGCATTCCGTGAAAGAACTTTTAAGCGTTGGTATTCAGCCCGATTTGCTGCTGTGCCGGAGCGATCGGCATATTCCTGCGTCCGAACGCAAAAAAATCGCTTTGTTCTGCAATGTGCGCGAAGAGGCCGTGATCCCGGCAATGGATGTGACATCGATCTATGGCGTTCCGGCGAGTTACCACACGGAAGGTTTTGATGATCAGGTCTGCCGTCATTTCAGCATTGCCAGGGACCAGCCGCCGGATTTAAAGCGCTGGAACGAAATTTTCGATGGCATTCATTCGCCCGAGGGCGAGGTGAGAATTGCCATCGTTGGCAAATACGTCAATTTGCTGGATAGCTATAAATCCCTGATCGAAGCGCTTACCCATGGCGGCATCGCCAACCATGTGCGGGTAAAGCTGGACTGGATCGATTCGGAAATTTTTGAAAAGCCTGACGCCGTCCAAAAACTTGAGAATGTCCACGGCATTCTGGTGCCTGGAGGTTTTGGCGAACGCGGTGCCGAAGGAAAAATCGCCGCCGTCCAGTTTGCCCGCGAACACCGTGTTCCCTATTTCGGCATCTGCTTTGGCATGCAAATGGCGGTGGTCGAAATTGCGCGGCATCTTGCCAGCCTTCCCAGCGCAAACTCAACCGAATTTGGGCCGATGAAAGACCCGGTGGTCGGCCTGATGACCGAATGGGCACGCGGCAAAACAACCGAAGTTCGAAATGAAAAAGGCGAGCTTGGCGGCACGATGCGCCTTGGCGCCTATCCCTGTGAGATTGAACCGGGAAGCCGGATTTTTGATATTTATGGCGGCAAAAAACAGATCAATGAACGCCATCGCCACCGCTACGAGGTGAACATCAATTACGTCGAACAACTTGCAGCCGTCGGCCTTCGTTTTTCCGGCCTGTCCCCGGATGGGAAATTACCGGAAATCATAGAAATGGCCGACCATCCCTGGTTTGTTGGCGTTCAGTTTCACCCGGAATTGAAATCACGTCCCTTTGAACCGCACCCTCTGTTCACGTCCTTCATCGAAGCCGCCGTGAAACAGTCGCGGTTGGTGTGAGGAATTTTCATATGACGAAACCTCATCACATAGCGATTGGAAAAATTACGGTTGGGAACGAGTTGCCGCTGGCCGTGATTGCTGGACCTTGCGCCATCGAAAGCAGGGCCCATGCCATAGAGACCGCCGAAGCCCTTGTAAAATTGACGGACAAGCTTGGCATAGGCCTGATCTACAAATCATCCTATGACAAGGCAAACCGGACCAGCGGGAAAAGCGTGCGCGGGATTGGCATGGCGAAGGGGCTTCCCATTCTGGCAGAAGTGCGCGAACGCCTGG
>CAYTAE010000212.1:0-2792 GCA_964435655.1 uncultured Rhodospirillaceae bacterium | reverse complement strand
GCCGTCAGGCCCGGCCCTATCGATGGCCAAGGCAGGGTCCCCTGGGCGGCCGGCATGGCCGCCAGCGTACAGGCGGCCTCCTTGCGAAGAGGTTCAAGATAGGGGGTCGCATAGCCCAGGCCCAAAACCGACAACCCGGTGACATCCGGCCACAACCTGCGCAGCCCCCCCCAAATCATCTGACGGGCGACCCGGCCAAGACCGGTTGCGTAAAAATCGCGTATGTCGACAACGTCCCGCCACATGATCCGACAAAGCTATCACAAAGCCGGCATGTCCCAGCCGAAAGAATGGTGCTAGATTTGAGCCCCAACCAGTAGGGAAAAAACGCGATGAGCAGGCTGGCGATCCAGCAAATTCCGTTGCTTCAGGACAATTACAGCTATCTGATCCACGATCCGGTTGACCAGGTCACCGCGATCATCGACCCCGCTGTTACGGATCCGGTTTTACGCGCATTGACAGAGCGCGGCTGGAGTCTCGATTACATCTTGAACACCCACCACCACCACGATCACACCGGCGGAAATCTGGACCTGAAACGGATGACGGGCTGCAAAGTCGTGGGACCAAAACACGATGCCGACCGTATTCCCGGAATCGATCTTGGCGTTTCCGATGGCGACACCATACGCGTGGGGGCGGCCGTCGGCGAGGTGATCGCGGTGGACGGACATACTCACGGGCATCTTGCCTTCTGGTTCCGGGAAAGCCGGGCGCTTTTTTGCGGCGACACCCTTTTTTCTTTGGGATGTGGCCGCCTTTTTGAAGGGGAGCCAGAAGAAATGTGGGAATCCCTTAAACGTCTCCGCGCATTGCCGGATGAAACGCTTGTTCTCTGTGGCCATGAATATTCCCAAGCCAATGCGCATTTCGCGTTGAGCATCGACCCCGAAAATCCGGACTTGCTGGCACGCGCGCAAGAAATCGACAAAAAGCGTGCCAAAGGCATTTCAACCGTTCCCTCAACAATCGCAATGGAACGCCTGGCAAACCCGTTTCTTCGCGCGGACACAGAAAGCATCGCCCAGGCCGTCGGCATGAAAGGTGCACCACCAGCCCAGGTCTTTGCCGAAATCCGCCACCGCAAAGACAGTTTCTAGAAAGCCCGCTTCCAGGCTGAGCCGCTATCAGACAAGGTGCCGCAGCCATTCTGCGAGAGGCCGCCAGAGGGTGTCCCGCGCCTGGGCGCTAACGGCCATACCAATGTGACCACTAGCAAGGATCCGCGTTTCCGCCTGGGGCAAGGCATCGGCCAACGCGCGGGCTGAAGCCGGCGGAACGATATAGTCCTGACTGGGAATGCAAAGAAAAGCCGGACGATCGAAATTTTCCGGACGCAATGTGCGCCCCGCAATTTTCCACTCCCCGCGCGCAGGCAAATTGGCCCCATACCAATCAAGAAAACATTCTCTAGCCACGGGGGCTGCCAAGGCCGTTCCATCGTTGATCCAGTCTTCAAGCGCCATGAAATCCTGCGCACGCGCAGACTTGGGGTCAAGGGCCGCAAAGGCGCGGAATTTTCGCGCCGCCTGAAACGGGCTTAGAAAAAAGAAAAGGCTTTGCAGAATGTCTGCCGGCATTTCACCAAGCCCATCGACAAGGGGTGCCAAGGATTGAAACAGAACCTTTGCCGCCTGGCCCTGCTTTTTTCCATCTTCTCCAGCATGAAAATCCCACGGCGTAGCAAGCAAGGCTAAACCCGGAAGGCATTGCCGCTGACGATCTGCCAGCGCCAACGCCAACAGCCCCCCCATGCAATAACCGGCAATGGCCACCCGTGTCCCCGCCAGAGACTGCACCGCATGAAACGCGCCTTCCAGAGGGCCGGTGATGTAATCTTCAAGCGTAAAGCGACGCTCTATCTCCCCAGGTGTTCCCCAATCGAGAAGAAAAGGCCAAATGCCATGGCCTGCCAAATAGCGGAGCATGCTGGCCCGTTCGGAAAGATCAAGCACATAGGAACGGTTGATCAGAGATGGAACGAAAAGAACCGGAACGCCTTTTGCCTGGGTTCCGTAATCAAACAGGCGGACCGCGCCGGATTGCCAAACCACCGGTGGTGCCGGCAAATTGCGGTGATACGCATGTTTCCGATAGCGAAGAATGCCCGCCAGCGTGTCCGATTGCTGTCGCAATGCAACGGCGTCAACGGCTTTGCGGAAGGCGTCTGGATCGATTCCCGTCAGGTTTTTTCGGAGAGCTTCAACGGCGGGGGCGAGGTTTTTTCTCCAGGGCACCCAATCGTTTTTCGAGGTCAGCGAGACGCTTTTCAAGCTCATCTGCGCGAACATCGGTGCCGCCAGATGAAGGGCCAGCGGCCGTGGGCCTTGGCGCCGGGCCGGCGGCGTCTTTTTCGTCTTTTCGGGGCGCGGCGGCGGCGTTTGAATGATCGGCTCCTGATGCAGCGGGAAGGGCGGCCTCTGAAAATAGGTGGTAGAAACGCGAAAACCCCTCAACATTACCCGGATCCAGCGTCATCGCCGCCAGCTGATCCTGCCAAAGCTCAAGAAAACGGGCCCCCAAAGCCTCAAGATCCGGGGTTTCCGGCTCGTTGGGTTGCGACTCCTTGGGTTGCGACTCCTTGGGTTGTGACTCCTTGGGTTGTGACATGGGCGGATCATAAAACAGCGCACGGTCCGATGACAACGCCAGGCTGACCCCAATACCTATCCAGGCCTATGCCCCAAGGCGAAAAACCCTGCTATGCTGTGCTGCAGCAACCCCATTCGCAACCGCACAGGGTTCAACCGTCATGAGCAGAAAAAAAACCGCTTCCGAAGGCGACACCG
>CAYTAE010000211.1:0-2806 GCA_964435655.1 uncultured Rhodospirillaceae bacterium | reverse complement strand
TGTCCTGCGCATAGGCGCGGCGCGAGATTTTTTGAATTTCCTGACCACGGAAAAGCACCTCGCCACCCCCCGCCGACTGCAAATTCGCCAGTACTCTGAGCAGGGTCGTCTTGCCGGCGCCGTTTTCACCAATCAGCCCGACAACTTCGCCCATTTCGGCGGCAAGATCGACACCATCGAGAACGGTCTGGTCCCCAAAACGAACCGAAATGGCCTGGCCTTTGATCAGGCTCATCGCATCTCTCCCCGGGTCTTCAGGATGAGGTAGAGGAAAAAGGGCGCGCCGATGAGCGCGGTCAACACGCCAAGCTTAAGCTCAAGCCCTGGCGACAAGACACGAACGGCAATGTCGCCAACAAGCAAAAGAACAGCGCCGCCAAGGGCGCTGACACCAAGCAGCCGGCTCGGTTGATGGCCGACCAAGGGCCGCAGAAGATGTGGCACGACAAGGCCGACAAAGGCGATCCCGCCAGTCACCGAAACAGCCGCGCCAACGGAAAGGGCCGTGCCGACGATGACGGCAAAGCGTACCCGCGTCAGATGAAAACCCATGGTCGCGGCCGTTTCCTCGCCAAGAGAAAGCGCATCAAGGGCGCGACCCGTCCCCAAAAGCATAAGCCAGCCGATGGCCATCAAGGGGGCAACCAACGCCACATGATCAAAGCTGCGATCTGCAAGCGACCCCAGCAGCCAGAAAACAATTTCATAGGCCGCATAGGGACTGGGAGCGAGGTTCAGGGCGAGCGAAGTCAACGCCGCCGCAAAACTGCTGATCGCGACACCGGCGAGAATAAGCGTCAGCACGCTCGCATCCCGCCCGGCAAGCCCGTAGATGAGAAAGACAACGACAAGCGCACCGCAAATGCCGCCGATGGGAAGGGCAAGCGGGAAGCTTTGCGCCAGGCCAAAATAAAGCATGAGGACTGCGCCAAGGGCCGCACTGCTGGACACCCCGATCAAACCCGGTGCCGCGAGGGGGTTGCGAAGCAGCCCCTGCAGCGCCGCCCCGCAGAGGCCTAGAGTGCCGCCGACAAGAACCGCAAGGATCAAACGCGGCAGGCGAATTTCGACCAGCAGGATGGTGGCCAGCGGCGGGTCGTCATCAAAGATTCCGCGCAACGCTTCCAAAAGCGGCACATCGACCCTGCCAAGGGTCAGCGAAAGCCCCGCAAGAACCAGCAAGGCACATGAAAGACCGGCCACCAGCGGAAAAAGCGACGGCAGCCTCGCCACGTCGTCGGCCATCACGGAAGCATTGGAAACATTGGAGCGTATCTGCGTCATGGCCGTGCCTCGGCCAGACGTTCCACCCATTCCGCTGTAAAGGGCCCCCAGCAGGTCCAGATCCGGCGCGGCAGAGCCACCGTCTTGATGCGATCGCGCAGACGGCGAAAAGCGGGATGTTCAAGGGTCATGCGCGCAAGGGACGGCGCTTCCGGCGAAATATGGCCAGAGACCAGCATGTCCGGCGCCGCCGCCAAAAGGCTTTCAAGAGAAAGGTTGCCATAACCTTCAATGCCAAGACGTGCCGCCAGGTTCTCGATCCCGGCATGGCGCATCACATCATCGGTCAATGTGCCTTTTCCCGCCGTCAGACCGTTCGCAAAATAGACCACCGCCAGCGGATTTTGGTTTTTGCGCTGAAGGGCGACGGCCTCAAGTTTGCGTGTCATTTCGGTCAGCAGGCGTTCGGCCCTCGGCCTTGCGCCAAGCATGTCCGCCACTTCGAGAAATTTAACGCGAACCTCTGACAGGGTTGTCGGCTCGCCAAGCACAGCCACGCGCACCCCCATACGTTTTAACAGATCAACCGTCGAACGCTGGGTATAAGCGCCGGCTAGCACAAGGTCGGGTTCCAGAGCCAGCACCTCGTCTGCCGTCACATGGTTGACATGAAACCCCTTCGCCTTTGAAGCAAAATAGGATTCATCCGGATCAAGGACATAGTAACTCAACGATTGAATGTGATCCGGTTCGGCGAGAAGCAGCAGCAGTTGGTCCGCACATAAATTGATCGAAACGATGCGGACCGGCTTAGGCTCGGCGGCGGTTGCAGGGATGCCAAAAATCATGACGAAACCCGCCATAGCAGCGAAAAAAAGTGCCCGCAACCGCCGTGTCATCAGAAAACCTCCAACGTCTTTTTGACGCCAAGGAAAAAGGCGAAGCCCGGCTGTTCAAAACCGTCCGGATCTTCGTAGTTCTTGCTAAAAGCATTTTCGAGCCGACCAAAGACCCGCCAGGTTTCCGCCACCTCATAGGACGCAGCGATGTTTGCAAGAAAATAGCCGGGATCCTTGATGCGCCCGAAAGTCAACGCATCAATGTCGTGACGACGGCCGATATAGGAACCTTCAAAGCTAAGCACCAACGCCGTCATCGGCTGATACCCCAGGTCAAAAGTTGCTTTGTGCAAAGGCCTGCGCAGCAGTTCCTGATCCGTGATGCCATTCTGGGCTCGCGTATAGGCATAGCTTGCACCGGCGTTGAGATTTTCGAGAATGTCCACCCGAAGGCCGAATTCAATTCCGTGGGTTTCAGCCACGCCGATATTGACGTTGGTCGTAGCGGTACTGGAGATAAGATTTTTAATCTCATTGTCGTAATAGGTGAAGCTGAGAAAAACGCGGTCCTTAAAGAGACCCTGATCCAGACCGATCTCCCAACCCCGGCTGACTTCAGGCTTCAGGTCTGGATTACCGCTAAAGACACCAAAACCAGAAATTGAACTGCCGAAAAGTTTGAAGAGCGCCGGTGCCTTAAAGCCTTTTGCATAGGCGGCGCGGATCTTCGTTCCCGTCTCGCG
>CAYTAE010000210.1:0-2814 GCA_964435655.1 uncultured Rhodospirillaceae bacterium | reverse complement strand
GTCCCCAGGGGAACGTGCCGGATTGCCGCGCCAGCAATGATGAAACCATATGGAGGGATCGGATAGCTGGGATTTGGCACAAGCACACTGTCGCCGGGCGATGTGATCGCCTGGGCAAGGTTTGCAAGCCCCTCCTTCGAACCAAGGGTGGCGATTGTTTCCGTTTCCGGATCGATGGAAACATTGAAGCGCCGTCCGTAATAATTCGCAATCGCCCGGCGCAGGCCTGGAATGCCACGCGAATTCGAATAACGATGAGTCTTTGGGTCTTGAACGGCCTCGACCAGCTTCGCGACGATATGAGGCGGAGTCGGACGATCAGGATTGCCCATGCCGAAGTCGATAATGTCTTCACCAGCGGCGCGCGCGTGCGCCTTCATCGCGTTCACTTCGGCGAACACATAAGGCGGAAGCCGCTGAATTCGATGAAATTCCTGTTCGTTGTCCATTCAATATTTACCACGTCCGATCACGGACTTTCAGGCAGGTGAAACGACTGCCCCGCAATCCAGGCCTAATAATCGATATAAATTTCCGCCCGCCGGTTGCCGGCCTCACCCGAGGGCATAACCTCGAAGTAAATCGGTTCACTGTCCGATTGGGCACCAACGAAAAGTTGCTGCGGCACAATGCCAAGTTGCATCAATCCCTTGGCAACCGCATTTGCGCGATCAACGGAAATGTTGAAATTCGCCAACTTATGCACCATTGGGTCAAGATCCCGTGTGCGGCTGCTTGCATGGCCGATAACGCGTATGGATGTCCCCTTTTGCCGGAACATCCCAACAACGTCCCGCAAAATCTGCCGACTCTTTTTGTCAAGCGAGGTTGCTCCAACGCTGAAATAGACCGTTGCCACGCGAATGGACATGCCAAGGGCGTTCGGATCAAACTCGGCAAGGGCGCGTGGCGCGTCACCATTCGCCATACTCTCTGTAACCAAACGCTTCTGGACCGGCAGCTTCCTGTCCGTCGCGGGGGACGTTACACCACTGTTCAAAGCCAATGCTGGCGGCGTTATTGGCTGCTGGAAATTCGCTGGCGGCGCCATTGGCTGCTGGAAATTTGCCGGCAACGCACTGGCCCCCGATTGCGCAAAGTTCTGATGCATCGCCTGATTTAGCTGCGGGGCCCCCGATGGGAAATAGGGCAAGGACGGCACAATATCAGACGCCGGAATGCGCAGCGCTGCGGCGACAGGTGGCGGGGACGCAATCGGCAGGCGTGAGAATACGGCTGGCGGCGCGGTATTGCGTGCGACAAGTGGCGGTGCGACAGGCGGAGGGGCGGCAAGCTTGGAGACTTGCGAAAGCACCGGCGGCGGCGGTGGCGTTATCACGCGCATTTCTGGCGCTTGTGAATCAAGCATCTCCGGCGTTGCCCCGGGAATGGCGCGCGGCTCTGAAAGTTCACCAGCCAAGTCCACGGGTGAGCGCGGTGCCGCCAATGGCGGGGGTGCATCTTTCGAAACAACCCTTCGCGGCGCCGGGGCCTGCATTGAAAACGTCCGGCCTGATTCGGACTGAAAACGGATTGTCTCGTCGGAATATTTGGCGTGAGTGCGGTCCGCAACCAGACCCTCTGTAATTTCAGCAGCGTCCTCTGGGTCGTAAGCAGGCGGCCTCTCTGGCACTTCGCTCAAATTCGGGAAGGCCTCGTCTCCGGCGAGGCGCGGCTCACGCTCAAGAGCCGGGTCCAGCACACCGGACACCTGTTCCGCATGAGCAGGATCGTCGTCACCAAACCAGCCTTCGACTCCCTTGTACCATTCGACGGGATTGGCCGCGTCCGGAACCTGGCTGCAACCGACAAAGACGAAAAGGGATGCCAGCAACGCAAAGCGCGCGAAAAAGGCACAGGCCGCATGTGCAGAGCGGCACTTGTAATTTGCTAAATGTTTCTCCATGAATGGAGGTGTCCCCCTTGGCGCATAGACTTGTGTCTTGCTATCACATTCCACAACATTTTTAGGCAAATGGGCCTCTTGGCCCAACGCCCAGTAAATCATAAGGGAATCGGCAATGAACGATCAACCGAACTCCACCATAGAAACCCCGGATTTTGAGCATTTGGCAGAGAATCTGACCAAGATTGCCGAAAAGAGCCAGAAGATCGTCCAGGATTTCCTTGCCCGGCAGACGACGGAAGACGAAAAGGGGTCCACTCTGCCTGCCACCCTCGGTGCCGCTTTCCTGGAAATGACGCAACAGATGATGGCCAATCCGGAAAAGGCATTTGCTGCCCAAATGGGGCTCTGGCAGGACTACATGTCGCTTTGGCAGCACACCGCCAACCAAGTCATGGGGACCAAATCGCCACCGGTCATACAGCCGCAAGCAGGCGATCGCCGCTTCAAAGATCCCGCATGGGACGACAACCCGCTTTTTTCCTACATCAAGCAGTCCTATCTGCTGACGGCGGGCTGGATGCAGTCTCACACAGAAAATATCGAAAACATGGACGAAGGTACGGCCCGGATGGTCGATTTCTATACGCGCCAATTCGTCGACGCGATCGCGCCAAGCAATTTTGCACTCACAAATCCGGAAGTCCTGCGCGCCACGGCTGAAAGCGGCGGCGAAAATCTTGTGAACGGTCTACAGAATCTGCTGAACGATCTTGAAAGAGGCGAAGGTCAGCTTCGCATCATGCAGACGGACCCGGAAGCCTTCAAACTTGGCGAAACCATCGCCACCGCAAAAGGCAAGGTCATCTACCAAAACGACCTGATGCAATTGCTGCAATTCACGCCGACGACCGAGAACGTGTACAAGCGCCCTCTTTTGATGATCCCACCCTGGATCAACAAATATT
>CAYTAE010000209.1:0-2860 GCA_964435655.1 uncultured Rhodospirillaceae bacterium | reverse complement strand
AAAAAAAGGCCAGCAGGCCTAGCATTGCGGCCGCCCGGGTCATAACCCCGCCGCCGTTCCCCAGTAATTGAAGCAAAGCGGCTTCCATCCGGGAATGTACATGCTGTCCAGATGCGTCATATGAAACCCCCCCGCAGCAATCAATTCCGGAATTTTCCGGGTCATGTGGCATCCCCCGGCAAGCCGCTTCCAATACGGTTCAACACGGGTTTGGGTACGCCGCACATTTTCATCGGGCGCCAGGCCATGTTCGCTAAAAACCAGGGCGCCGCCGGGCTTCAACACACGCCGCATTTCCCCCAAGGCCTTGATCGGATCGGGAATCGTGCAAAGCGTATAGGTCATGACAACCGTATCGACGCTTGCCTTTTCCAGGGGAATGTCTTCCCCGGAAAGGCCGATGAATTCGACCGGAAAAATCACGTCCCTCGCAGCCTTCTCGGCGATGCTGCGCGCCTCGGCAGAAGGGTCAAGCCCGATGACGCGGGCCACCTTCTGTGGATCGTAAAACGGCAGGTTCAGGCCACTGCCGATCCCGATTTCAAGTACGCGCCCATGGGCCAGCGGGACAATTTTCTTCCGCTGATAACGAATGGGTTTCACCCCGCAGGCAAAATGAATGCCCCACGGCAGAATGTATTTTGCATAAAGGCCCATGAGTCGCCCTCTTCTTTCACTGCGCACCCAAGCCTAACGAAAAGCCACCCCCCCTTGGAAGCCTAAACCCGTTTCCGGGCTGGTACGCCCGCGCCCATCCGCTATCATGGCCCGACATATTCAAGAGAGGGGGTTTCCATGGGACGAGGATTGAAAATTGCGGGCGGCGTTTTCGCCACATTGGCTGTTTTAACCGCTGGTGTCATTTATATCGGTGGATCGATCGATTCCATCGTCGAAAGCGGCATTGAAAAATATGGTTCGGAGATTTTAAAAGCGCGCGTGCGGGTAGGCGCCGTTGAAATCTCGCCACAAAGCGGCAAAGGCACCCTGCGTGGCGTGTCCATCGGCAATCCGGATGGCTTCGAGACGGAAAGCGCTTTTGAACTCGACGAAGTCACGATCACCCTCGACATCGGCACGGTTGCAGGGAACCCGGTCGTCATTAAGGAAATTCGCGTCATTGCCCCCCAATTGACCTATGAGGTGAATGAAAACGGCAACAATCTGGAAGCCCTTCAGAAAAACATCGCCGCCTATACCGGTGGTGGCGCGTCCAAGGACACCGCATCGGCCAAAGGCGACTCGGACGGAGAAGCTGCGCGAAAGCTCATCATCGAAAAACTGACAATACAAAACGGCACCATCGGCGTCAGCGCGTCCAACATTCAAAACGATACGACCGAGGTGCCCCTGCCTAATCTGGAATTCAAGAACATCGGCAAGGGAAAAGACGGCACCTCGCCAGGCGCCGTCGCGGCAAAACTGCTTGATGCGGTGACCAAGCAGGTGGTGATGGCCACCGCCGGTCTCGGCCTCAAAGCCGTCCAGGGCGCGGCCGAGGAAGGCCTGAAAGGCGTCGGCGGCGTGCTTGAAGGTGGCGCCGAAGAAATCGGCAATGCACTCGAAAGTCTCTTCTAACGATGGCAGCATGAGAAAAACACGGGAAAAAAAGACGCAGATACTTGGCACCGTCGAAGAAATGGCGGCCCGTTGGGGTGTAAAGGAACAACTCGCCCAGGCCCTTTCTTTGGGCAAGGCCTATGCGGCCTGCCTGGCTGCCACGGTTGCAACAAGCCCACGATCAAAGGTGCAGGCAGGGTCCGCCAACACGGCCCTTCGCAAAATCACCCTCAACCTTGCCCTGCTTGAACCCGGTCGCGAGGCGGACCGGAACGCGACCCTGCTCCATGAATGCGCCCATATTCTTGCCGACCTCGCCCATCGCCGGAATTGCCGGCATGGCGAGCGATGGAAACAGGTGATGGAACTTTTGGGTGAAGAACCGCTGGTCAATCACGACCTTGCCTATCTTTCCCCAAAACTTCACGCCCGTGTTACCTGGGCCTGCATGGCCTGCGG
Organism: uncultured Rhodospirillaceae bacterium; assembly: GCA_964435655.1. GTDB lineage: Bacteria > Pseudomonadota > Alphaproteobacteria. The sequence continues at coordinate 841 of CAYTAE010000209.1, read as the reverse complement.
CCAGGAATACCACTATGTCCGCAAGCCGCGCCGACGCCCCCAAGATTGTTGCTGCCGCTATTGCGGGCCGCGCCGGGGCCGCCTTCGCGTCGTCGAGGTGCCGGCGCAACTTGATCTTGGCCTGCCGGCCCCACCCGAAACGCAGAAAAACGAAACACAGAGAAAATCGGCCTGAATTTTAGCTTTCGCCCGCGACTTTCGGGTCCATCGGATAACGTGCGTAAAAAACCGTCGCCGTCGTTTCCGTCTCCAGCTCAAAATCTGTGCCGGCGGGCACCCAAAAGACATCCCCCGGCTTTGCCTCATATTCCACGCCCTCTGAACGGGATCGGTATTCCCCATCCAGCACGACGATCACCTCGTCGAATTCGTTCCCTGAGACAATGGTCTGTTTTTCCATCGTCATGATCCCTGCCCCGATTGTCTCGCTTTCCCGCGTTCCTACCAGACGGCGGATGCGGGTTCCCTTCAGGCCCCGCCACGCCTCCCATGTGCCTCCGCCTTTGCGGAAAAATTTCATACCCGACATGCGTCCCTCCTCAATCGCAGTAAAATCATACCTTTGCCCGGCCCGCAGGCACCCCCGGCTTCTTCACCTAGTTGTGACCCGTTGTTATTCGCGCAACCGAATAATTTCGCCCAGATTATGGATCAGGCAACTCTACCGGTCTCCCTGTTTCTAACCGGGCTAGGATTTGTCCATCACTGCCGGTCGACTGCCATAACTCGCCTATCCCATGACTCGCCTATCCCACCAAGGGCTTTTTGAGAGGATTTGTAATGTTAAAAATAAGCAAGGTTCTGCAAGCCGGCGCATTTGTTGTTGCGCTTGGTTTTGTGG
>CAYTAE010000208.1:0-2886 GCA_964435655.1 uncultured Rhodospirillaceae bacterium | reverse complement strand
GACAGACCGACGGCCATACAACCCGTATTCACAACAAAGCCGAGCACCCTACCGGTGCCCGGCTTTGTATCGAACTGGTGGGCCCGGCAGGACTCGAACCTGCGACACGACCGTTATGAGCGGCCAGTTCTAACCAACTGAACTACGGGCCCGGAAACAAAAGATCGACCCATATCACGTGTCGAGGAAACTACGCAGCTTGCGGGAACGCGAGGGATGCTTCAGCTTGCGAAGCGCTTTTGCTTCGATCTGACGTATACGCTCGCGGGTCACTGCGAATTGCTGCCCCACTTCTTCAAGCGTGTGGTCTGTGTTCATGCCGATGCCAAAGCGCATGCGCAGAACGCGCTCTTCCCTTGGCGTGAGAGACGCCAGAATGCGCGTCGTCGTTTCCCGCAAATTCCCCTGGATCGCTGCCTCCAATGGCAGCACGGCGTTCTTGTCTTCGATGAAGTCGCCAAGATGGCTGTCCTCCTCGTCCCCGATCGGGGTTTCAAGGCTGATCGGCTCTTTCGCGATCTTCAGCACTTTACGCACCTTGTCCAACGGCATGCTGAGTTTTTCCGCCACCTCTTCCGGAGTCGGCTCGCGGCCAAGTTCATGGAGCATCTGACGCGAGGTGCGCACAAGCTTGTTGATTGTCTCAATCATATGAACCGGAATACGGATCGTACGCGCCTGATCGGCGATCGAACGCGTGATGGCCTGACGAATCCACCAGGTGGCATAGGTTGAGAACTTGTAGCCACGCCGGTATTCAAATTTGTCCACGGCCTTCATCAAGCCGATGTTCCCTTCCTGAATAAGGTCGAGAAACTGCAAGCCACGGTTCGTGTATTTCTTGGCAATCGAAATGACGAGACGCAAATTCGCCTCGATCATTTCCTTTTTTGCTTGGTTCGCGCGCTGTTCTCCCGCCTGCACCGTGCTAACAACGCGCTTGAATTCAACGATGGGCAGCCCGGCCTCAATCGACATTTCGATAATTTCCGCGCGGATGTCTTTGATCTCGTCCCCATGCTTTTTCACGAACGCCTTCCAGCCCCGCGCCTTCAGACCGGAAACTTGATCCACCCAATTCGGGTCCAGCTCGTAACCGAGATAGCGCTCCAGAAAGTCTTCCCGCTTGACCTTGCAATTCGTTGCAAGGCGAAGCATCCGCCCTTCCAACATCACGAGGCGACGGCTCAACAGTTTCAGATATTCAACCAGGTCTTCGACGCGCCCATTGTTGAGGCGAACGGTTTCCATAAGCCCAACAAGGTCGGCGCTGAGGCGTTCATAACGCTTTTCCTGGGCAGGCGTGGGCTTCTCCCCGGAGCGAAAACTTTCAAAGCGTTTTTCCTGAAGGCGATGGAATTTTTTATAGATCGAAGCAATTGTGGTGAACGTCTCCAGAATATCCGGCAGCAAGGATTCTTCCATAACCGCCATCGAAACGGGAGCTTCGTCGTCTTCTTCGTCTTCGCTCTCTGCCTTTTCACTTTCAGCGGTGGCTGCTCCTTCGGTTTTTGCCGCCTCTGCGTCGTCTTCGTCTTCGCTCTCTTCGTATTTTTTCTTCTCGCTTTCGGACGGCCCGTTTACTGCGTTATATGTCGCATCCAGGTCAATCACGTCGCGAAGCAGCGTGCTGCCGTCGGCCAGGCCTTCCCGCCAGTCCACAACCGCGCTAATCGCCGTCGGACTCTGGTAAATGCCCCCGATCATCTTGTTCCACCCCGCCTCGATCCGCTTGGCGATGGCAATTTCTCCCTCGCGGGAAAGCAGCTCAACACTGCCCATTTCGCGCAAATACATCCGAACCGGATCGTCCGTTCGTCCAAGTTCGGAATCGTCGTAATTCCCGGAGGCTTTTTCTTCTTCCTCTTTTGCCCCCCCTGATTCCTTCGCAGGGGTTTCGTTGGAATTGTCGTCGTTTTCGTCCGAATCAACGAGGTTGATGTCCATCTCTGACATCAACGCCATGATGTCTTCGATCTGCTCGGAAGACGTCTCGCCCGACGGCAGCGCGACGTTCAATTCGCTATAGGTGACGTAACCGCGCTCTTTGCCAATCGCGAATAATTTCTTTACCGCGGCATTCGCATTGTCGATCAGGGGCGAATCCCCGGTCGTCTCGCCTGCCTTCGCGGTGCTTGCTGCTTGTGATGCTTTCGAAGCCATGAATTTCAATTCTCTCCTACGCTCGAAAAGCTTCTTGAAGCCATCGCCCCCCGGGATGAAAGCACCGGGGTGAGAAACCGTCCAAAAAGCTTTGTCTCTCCGTCAATCCGTTCCCGCCGGGGCAACGCCCTCGCCGGAAGCCTCGTCTGTCGGCAAATTGTCCAATTGTTTGCGACCCTTAAGCCGTCGCCATGTTTCTTCCGTCAGATCATCCGCCAGCGCCCGTTCCGCCTCGCGAAGCTCTGCTTCCTCTGTGACCTTATGCAGGCGGTGCAACGCCTCTGCCCAACCTGCAAAAACCTGTTCCGTCGGCGCCTGTGGCCGCACGAAGGCCCCAGCACTCGCATAAAAGTCTGCCCGCAGCAACGGGGCAAGGGCATCGGCAAAGCCGCAGGCCTCAAGATGGCGCGTCAGCCGCTCGGTATCAAGACCCGGATCCTCGCTGAACGCCTGGATGATTGCCTGGCGCAGGCGGTCAAGATCGGGGAGCGTGAACGCAAGGCTGCCGAAGCGCTCGGCCAGGTCGTTATATAGGTCGGGGTGATTGATCACAATCGCCACAAGAATCTGCTGACTTTTCTTCATCGGGTCCGTGGGCGGACTGGCCACCGCTGCCTCGGCCGCTTTTTTCCCTTTGCCACGGCCCGAAGCCTGCCACAGGCGGGCGCGGAAATGGCTGCGGTAAGGGGCCTGCACATTCCGGTCCTCGATCCGCCCGACCCG
>CAYTAE010000207.1:0-2886 GCA_964435655.1 uncultured Rhodospirillaceae bacterium | reverse complement strand
CCGCTTCCAGCCGGTCGCGAAGAACGCACAATTCCATAAAATGGGATAAATTCTTTGTGGCTTCGTCCGCTGCCACACCGAAACCAACGATCCCGGAAACGTTTTCCGTTCCCGGCCGGCGACCGCGCTCCTGCCCACCGCCCCCCATCCGTGGCACAAGGGGTGCGTCCGGCCCAAGAACCAGCGCCCCCGCCCCCGTTGGCCCGCCGAATTTATGAGCGGAAACAGTCACGTAATCTGCCTCCAAATCGGTGACATTCAAAGGCAGCTTGCCAACCGACGGCACCGCGTCGCAAAGCAACCGCGAGCCGTGCGCATGAACGATTTTTGCAGCCTCGGCAACGGGTTCAATAACGCCGGTTTCATTGTTTGCCGACATGATGGCAACAAGCGCCGGCGTTGCATCCTTGTTGAGCATTGCATCAAGGGCAGCAAGATCGACGATGCCGTTTGCATCCACCGGCACAATTTCCGCCGCCGGAACGGCCTTGCGAATCGAATCATGCTCAACGGCTGAAATCAGATGCCGCGAAAACCCGGAACCCGAGAGCGCCAAATGGTTGGCCGCCGTCGCCCCACTGGTAAAGATAATTTGCGAAAACGCCACACCCAGAAATTCAGCAACCCTGCCGCGTGCGGTTTCTACCGCGCCTCGAACGGCCCGTCCAAATCCATGAACCGAAGAAGGGTTGCCCGTCCAGGCAAGGCTTTCCAGCACCGCGTCACGCACGGCCGGCCGCATTGGTGCCGAGGCGTTGTAATCAAGATAGATGGCGCGTTTCGCCATGTGTCTGGTTCCGGGATTTCAAAAAAACGGGGCTATTCCAACACTTGCTTCAATTTGACGATATCGGCAGTGGGCTTTGCCTCATTGGCAGAGGGTTCCCCGTCCGTTTTGACCGTGTTTTCCTGATGCAACTTGCCGCTCATCCCCAAAACGCGACGCTCGCAAACGTCGGCAAGAGAAACCGCGCTTAAAAACAGATGGATATGATTGCTAAGCTCCTCCCACAAATCATGGGTGATGCAACGCCCCTTGTCCGGACGGCACCCGGAAGGCGAACCATGCTCGCAACGCGTTGCGCGAATGGGTTCATCAACGGCCAGGATAATGTCTGAGACACGAATGGCATCGCTTTGATGGGCAAGCAGATAACCGCCGCCCGGCCCGCGCACACTGCGCACCAATCCGGCACGGCGAAGTTTGCCGAAAAGCTGTTCGAGATAAGAAAGCGAAATTTCCTGACGCGTCGCAATCGCGGCAAGGGAAATCGGCGATTTTGAATGATAGCTGGCAAGGTCAACCATCGCCGTTACGGCATAACGGCCTTTTGTGCTGAGTTTCATGATTGTTCTCCTGCCATTTTTCGTTCCGCGCCCGGGGACGTTGCCTGCTCCGAAGGAAGCTGCGTTTCCAGTTTTTCCACGCGTGCGGCAAGCGCATTTAATTGGCCATGCAGGCCGTCAATGGCACCAATCGCCGGGTCCGGCAAATTCGCGGAAGGCGTTCCGTAGGCGCAGAAGCTGTCCGTATGGCTTTCGTCTCGCGATGCAACGATGCGCGCCGGCACACCGACCATCGTAACGCCACCCGGCACATCCTTCAGAACGACGGCATTCGAACCAATACGCGCGCTTTCGCCTACCTCAATGGGTCCAAGAATTTGCGCCCCCGATCCGATAATCACACCGCTTTTCAATGTCGGATGCCGCTTGCCTTCTCCCGTCGCGGTGCCGCCAAGGGTTACGCCTTGATAAAGGGTGACGTCATCTTCAATTTCCGACGTTTCGCCGATCACGACCCCCATCCCGTGATCAATGAAAAATCGCTTGCCGATCCTGGCACCCGGGTGAATTTCGATGCCTGTGAAAAAGCGCCCAACATGCGACAACAATCGCGCCACAAAATGAAACCCATGGCCCCAAAGCCAGGGGGAGAAGTCATGGACCCGAACCGCGTGAAAGCCTGGATAGGCAAAGACGACATCAAGACGCGACCGGGCCGCAGGATCGCGGAGCAGGATGGCGTCGATTTCATCAATCAAATTCTTGAACATGGACAGGCTCACTATGTTACAATTCGTTGTTATTCATCATCAATTTCGAGCGTTGCCGACGGGATTGGTGGTGTTTATAAAATAAAACGACCGTTAGAAATCTATAATTCCTGAGCAAATAAGTCAAGTATCCGATCAAATTTTCCGCAGAATAGCAATATTTTAGCGCGCATTCCCCCTAGGAATACTCGGATTTAATCGCCGCCCCATAGAGGAGCACGAAAGAGCAATGTCGGAAGTCATTTTCAACGGCCCCGAAGGCCGGATCGAAGGGCTTTACCACCATGCGAAGGATAACGCACCCATCGCGTTGCTGCTGCACCCCTATCCTCGGCAAGGCGGCACAATGAACAATCGCGTCACCTACCGCATGCATCAGACGTTCCTGCGGCACGGTTTTTCAACGCTTCGGTTTAATTTTCGCGGCGTCGGACGATCCCAGGGCAGCTTCGACAACGGCCCCGGCGAATTTAGCGACGCAGCAGCGGCGCTGGACTGGATGCAAACCCAGAACCCAAGCGCCCCTGAATGCTGGGTCGCAGGCTTTTCCTTTGGTGCCTGGATCGGCATGCAGCTTTTAATGCGTCGACCCGAAATTTCTAGATTTATCTCGATCGCACCGCCGGTGAATCTGTTCGATTTCAACTTCCTGGCCCCCTGCCCAACATCCGGGCTGATCGTCCACGGTCGCCAGGACGAGGTTGTCCCGGAAGAGGCCGTCGCCAAGCTTGCCACCAAACTGACGAGCCAACGCCGCATTGATGTCGACTACCGGGTTATCCCCGGGGCCGATCACCTGTTCAGCAACAAGCTGGATCAACTGCTCAAG
>CAYTAE010000206.1:0-2943 GCA_964435655.1 uncultured Rhodospirillaceae bacterium | reverse complement strand
AAGGGGCTGGCAAGCCGCATTAACATGATGTGAACGCCTCCAGGCGCAAGACGAACCACCTGACCGGCGGGCAAAGCAACATCATCGACTTTGCGCATGCGCATGATGTCGCCATCCATTGCCATGGCATGCAGGGTCGCGCGGCCCGCCTGGGGCGAGGCCACACCCACCAGCGCGTCCGCCTGCCCACCGGCCTGCAGGGTCAGATACACGGCACCGGCGGGCGCCCCTGCCGGGGTCGCCCGGGCCCAGGCCTGGGAAACCGTGACGCCGGGTTCGCCGGCCTCCTCGCAAGCCGCCAGGGGCAATGCGAGCAAAAGCCCTACGAACAAAGTGGCAAGGCGCCTGTTTCGAAAACGTCGCATCGGCGAAAAACCCTCCATGGAAACCATCTGCAAAACCCGAAAAGACCCCTTCCCGAATGCCGCCAAAAAGGCCGCTTTTCAGCGGCGCTGTCAATTTGATTCGAACGACCGCTTCCGGCATGATACACGGCATCAGATAACGGGGCCGCACGCAGCCGCAAAAGCCCCCAAACTGTAGCCGCGCCATCCAAAAGAAACACCTGCCAAAGAGGAACAAACCTTGAAACAAACTGGTCCCGTACAAAGCAGCCATGGGCTTGACAAGCATGGCATCCGGAACGTTTCGAGCGCCCATTGGAACTACACGACCGCGTCGCTTTACGAAGAGGCCATCCGGCGCGGCGAAGGCCATCTTGGTCATGGCGGCGCCTTCGTCGCCCACACCGGCATCCATACGGGCCGTTCGCCGAACGACAAGTTCTTCATGAAAGAACCAGGCAGCGAAGCCAACATCAACTGGGGCAAGGTCAACCAGCCCATGGAAGCGGCGCAATTCGATGGCCTTTATGCGCGCATGCTTGCCTATTTCGAAGGCCGCGAACTTTTCGTTCAGGATTGTTACGCCGGGGCCGACCCCGACTTCCAGCTGCATGTGCGCGTCGTCACGGAGACGGCCTGGCACAATCTTTTTGCCCGCAACATGTTCATTCAGCCGGCCGGGGATGCGCTGCGCAATTTCACGCCGCAATTCACCATCCTCCACGCGCCCTCTTTTCAGGGTGTGCCAGAGATTGACGGGACGAATTCGGACGTTTTCGTTGTTGTCGATTTCTCGAAACGCCTGATCCTAATCGGCGGATCAAGCTATGCCGGTGAAATCAAAAAATCCGTCTTCAGCATCCTGAACTATCTGCTGCCTGAGCGCGGCGTGCTGCCGATGCATTGTTCAGCCAACATCGGTCCCGAAGGCGATTCAGCGATTTTCTTCGGCCTTTCCGGCACCGGCAAGACGACCTTATCTGCAGATGCGTCGCGCACGCTGATCGGCGATGACGAACATGGCTGGGGCGACAATGGCGTTTTCAATTTCGAGGGCGGCTGCTATGCAAAAGTCATTCGCCTGAGCAAGGCCGCCGAGCCGGAAATTTACGCCACCACCCAACGGTTCGGTACGATCCTGGAAAATGTCGTCTTTAACGAAGGCAGCCGGGTTTTGGATCTGGACGACGCGACGCTGACGGAAAACACGCGCGCCTCCTACCCCATCGATTTCATCCCCAATGCCAGCGAGACGGGCACCGGCAAGCATCCAAAAACAATCATCATGCTGACGGCGGACGCCTTTGGGGTGCTGCCCCCGATCAGCCGTCTTTCGCCGGAACAGGCGATGTATCATTTTCTGTCCGGCTATACGGCACGTGTCGCCGGCACGGAAAAGGGCGTCGGGTCCGAACCCCAGGCCACGTTCTCGGCCTGTTTTGGCGCACCCTTCATGCCGCGCCAACCGACCGTCTATGCCGAATTGCTGCGCGAGAAGATCGCAAAACACAAGGTCGATTGCTGGCTTGTCAACACGGGCTGGAGCGGCGGCGTCTATGGCGTCGGCAAACGGATGGCAATTGGTCACACGCGCGCCATGGTTCATGCCGCCCTGGATGGCCGGCTGACGAAAGCGTCCATGGCCAAAGATCCAAATTTCGGCATGGCCGTACCGGAAAGCTGCCCGGGCGTGCCCGATGGCGTGCTAAACCCACGGGACACTTGGGCGGACAAACAGGCCTATGACACGACGGCCAAGGACCTGACCCAACGTTTCGAGAAAAATTTCAAGCAGTTCGAAGCGCATGTGGACGACAAGGTGAAAGCCGCCTCGATCCGCGCCGCCTAAAAAAGCACGGTCTCAAAAAACGCGGCCTAAAAAACCATCCTTCAAGTCTTCCGGGAGGAGACGGGAAGAAAAGCCGGCCCCTTGGGGCCGGCTTTTTAATGGGCCTCGGCCCAGTTCGAAGCAAAATTCGTTTCCACAACGATCGGCACGGAAAGCGTGACAGCAGGCGCCGCCGCCTGTTCCATCACATCGGCGACGATACGCGCAGTTTCTTCAGCCTCGGCCTTGGGCACCTCTAAAATAAGTTCATCATGGACCTGCAACAGCATGCGCGCGGAAAGCGATGCGTCCTCAAGGGCGGGACCCAGGCGGATCATCGCGCGTTTGATTAAATCGGCGGCGGACCCCTGAAGGGGGGCATTGATTGCCGCGCGTTCGGAAAAATTGCGCCGCGCCGGATTCTTGTCCTTGATGCCGGGAACGTGACAGCGCCGCCCGAAAAGCGTTTCGACAAAGCCGTGGCTCCGCGCAAATTCCTTTGTTGCTTCCATATAGGCGCGGATACCGGGGTAGCGTGCGAAATAGGCTTCGATATAGGCCGTTGCCTCACCCTGGGCAATCCCAAGCTGGCGGGCCAGTCCAAAGGGGCTGATGCCGTAGATGATGCCAAAATTAATCGCCTTTGCCTGGCGGCGAACCATCGGATCCATACCATCGACCGGCACGTCGAAAACCTGAGAGGCGGTCAGCGCGTGCACATCAACCCCATCCTGAAACGCCTCGCGCAGGGCCGTGATGTTTGCCACTTCC
>CAYTAE010000205.1:0-2946 GCA_964435655.1 uncultured Rhodospirillaceae bacterium | reverse complement strand
TACTCCGCGTCGCTGCCGGAATATTTCGAAAGCGACGCGGAGTTTAAACGGCTTCTTGCCGTTATGGCCCAGGCAGATCTGATTGAAGACGGCACAAAGCTCTGGTGGGACATTCGTCCATCTGTCCGGTTTCCGACCTTGGAAATGCGGATCACAGATGTTTGCACATCCCTGGATGATGCGGTGACCATTGCCGCTCTTTATCTTTCCATCCTGCACATGCTTTATCGGCTGCGCGGTTCGAACCAGCGTTGGCGTCTTTATTCCCGCGCGCTTATCAGCGAAAACCGCTGGCGCGCCCAGCGTTATGGCATTGACGAAGGCCTGGTTGATTTTGGCAAGGGCCGGATTGTGCCCACCGAGGCGCTTTTCGAGGAACTTCTGGAATTGCTGGGTGAGGATGCCGCCGCCCTCGGCTGCACGGCAGAGGTGCAGGCCGCGCGTAACATTTTACAGCGTGGCACCAGTGCGCACCGGCAATTGGCGGTCTATCGCGCGGCCCTGGCGGAAGGGGGGGAGCCCATGGATGGGCTTCGCGCCGTCGTCGATGCCCTTGCCGCTGAAACCAAAGAAGGGCTTTAGGAAGGCTGCACCTTAGGTCTCGGTTTCTCGCTCAAATCGAAGTTTTTTGCAGGCACGCGCGCCGCTCAATCTGGCGCCGGTTGATCTCTTTGACCACCAGGATTGCCAGGACGGAGCCAATCATTGTGAACACATTGAGGAAGAATAGGGTGCTGGTCTCGGCATTTTTCATGGCGTCGTATTCTTCGGTCAAGGAGCCGTTAAGGACGATAAATAAAGGGGTAATATAAAAGGTGAGCGTAAAAAATGCCCACCACCATTTTACAAGATTCGGTGTGGGCGCGTCGTACCACGAATCCGGTGTAGCTTTGGGGGCGCTGGCCTTCCAAACTTCTTTGACGATGGAGTAGGGGCAGTAAAAATTTGCGATGGGGATAAACCATCCGACGATCGTCCATTCTGTGCCCCAGCTTGTCTTTTCAATGCCCAGTGCCGGCAGGTTCTTCCTGACATGGAAGAGCCAGGCGATGAACGCCGCGACCGTGCCCAACTGAATGAATGTGAAAAGAAGCGCAATCGCGGTGCCCGGGAAAGAAAGGGTCTCAAGGTCGGCAGCGGTAACGAGCTCCCAGCCCACAATCAACTCGATCGTGTCGATGATTGTTATAGCAATCGTTGCGATGAAGAATATCACCGCCACATCGGCGTAGCTGCCACCTAAGCTAAAAGTCAGGGGTTCCTTTGGAGGGGACTCTCCCGTCTGTGGGGCTTCGGAAGGGTTCATTGCCGGAAACTCCCGTGCTTGTAGTGTTTTCCCTTACGGCGTGTAGCGGTAATCGGGGTCGTAATCGGAATTGAGGTCGCCCGATTTTTCTGCGCGTGCGTACCACATTTTTGCTTTTTCAATGTCGCCTTCAACGCCGATGCCGCCGGATTTGTAAATCTCGCCCAATCGCCACTGGGCTTCGAACATGCCCTGGTTCGCGGCTTTTTCAATCCATACGACGCCTTCCGAGAAGCTGCGTTCTACGCCAAGGCCGCTCATGTAAAGCCGGGACAAATTGAACATCGCTTTCGGGTGACCGTTTTCGCCCGCCGCGCGATACCATTTCGCGGCGGCACCGAAATCCCGTTTCATGCCGATGCCGCGATGGCGCATATGGCCAAGGGTATAAAGCGCGTTGGGTTCGTTCCCTGCGGCCGCTTTTTCGTACCAGGCAATTGCCTGATCGATGTCCTTGGCGGTGCCGCGGCCTTCCTGATAGGCGAGCGCAAGGCTGTATTGTGCGTCGCTGTCGCCCGCTTGTGCGCCGGCGAGAAGTTCCGGAAATGTGAGGGTTTTCTTTTCGTCGCAGGCCGTCACGCCAAAGGCCAGCAGAAGGATGAACAGGGAGCCGATAAACCGCATGATATTTCCTTTCTTCTTTCTTTTATGCGAACGCCCCCGTTCGTTTGTTTCTGGCGAAGGTTCCTTTCTTTCCAGGCCCTCAGGAGCCGGGATTGCGGAACTTTGCCAGCAAGACGGCCTCTCGTTGTTTCGCCTTTATTCTAGCTGCTTCCTTCACATGGCCGAAACCACGAATTTGCTCGCCCAGGGCGGCGATTTCGACGGCCAGATCGTGGTTTTCCGGCCGCAGGCCTTTGAACAGGTCTTCCAGGACGTTCTCAAAATCGGCCGTCAGGCGGCGGTCGCGCCGGCGATCCGTGCCATAGCCAAAAAAATCAAACGGGGTGCCACGCAGGAAACGCAACGCGGCCAGAACGCGAAAACCGCCCATCATCCAGCCGCCGAAGCGAATTTTTTTCGGCACGCCGGTTTCCCGGTCCCGGCGTGCAAAAAACGGCGGCGCCAGATAGAAGGAAAGTCGGACATCGTCTTCGAACTGATCGCGCAGGTGCCGCGCAAAGGTGCCGTTCGTATACAACCGGGCGACTTCATATTCGTCCTTGCAGGCGAGGCGTTTGAAATAGCTTTTGGCGACGGCTTCGGCCAGGCCCTGTTTGCCGATGGCCTGTTCCGCCGCCTGGGCGCGGCGGACAAGGGCGGTGTAGCGATCGGCCAGTGCGCGGTTCTGATAGGCGTTTAGAAAATCGCTTCGCCGTGTCAGCAGCGCGTTCAGCGTCGGGGCGCTTTTTGTTTCGTCTTCGATGCCGGCGGATTTGCGAACGCGGTCCGGGTCGGTGACGGCAAGGCGTCCCCAGAGAAAGGCGTTTTTGTTGGCATCGACGGCGACGCCGTTCAATTCGATCGCGCGCGCGATGGCCGCCGCCGAAAGGGGGATACGGCTCTGTTGATAGGCGACACCCAGAAGAAAAAGATTGGTGGCGATGGAATCGCCCATCAGGCGTGTGGCCAGCCGGCTGGCGTCTAGAAAAATGGCGTTGCCAGCCGTTGCCTGTTCAATGGCGTTGCGCATGGCGTCT
>CAYTAE010000204.1:0-2959 GCA_964435655.1 uncultured Rhodospirillaceae bacterium | reverse complement strand
CTGGGTTGGGGCCGGCACCCGCTATGAAGACGCGGCAACGAATGGGGTGGCGCATCTTTTGGAGCACATGGCCTTCAAGGGCACGAAGACGCGTTCGCCCAAGGAAATCGCCGAGGCCATCGAGGCCGTTGGTGGCAGCCTAAACGCCTATACGTCGCGGGAACAGACCGCCTACCACGCCCGCGTGCTTGGTGCCGATGTCGGCCTTGCCGTCGATTTGCTGGCCGACATTCTGCAAGGCTCCATTTTTGATGGCGACGAACTTTCCCGCGAACGTGCGGTTGTTGCTCAGGAAATAGGCCAATCGGAAGACACGCCGGACGACGTGGTTTTTGATCGCTTTCAGGCCGTCTGTTATCCGGATCAGCCGATGGGTTGGCCGATCCTTGGAACCCAGGAAAGCCTGAGCCAGCTCTCGCGTGAGGCAATCCTCGGCTATCTTGGTGAAACCTACCACGCCGGCCGCATGATTTTGGTGGCGGCAGGCGACGTGGAACATGACCGCGTGCTTGAACTTGCCGAGCGCGCCTTTTGTTCCCTGCCATCCGAAGCGGTGCCGGCGCCAAAGCCTGCCCGCTACGTCGGTGGCGAGTTCAGGGAAGCGCGCGCCCTTGAACAATTGCACCTCGTGCTTGGCTTTCAGGGATGTGGCTATCGCGACCCTGATTTCTACGCGCTGTCGGTTTATTCGATGCTTCTTGGTGGCGGCAGTTCCTCGCGTCTTTATCAGGAGATTCGTGAAAAGCGCGGTCTTGTTTATTCGATCCACAGCTTTGCTTCTGCCTATGGGGATGACGGGCTGTTTGGCGTTTATGCCGGTACCGGCGAAAAGGAAGCGGCCGAGCTTCTTCCCGTGATCATTGAAACCATTCAGAAGACGGCGGTGGATTTGCAGGAAGAAGAAATTGAACGCGCAAAAGCGCAGTTGAAAGCCGGTATTCTGATGTCGCGGGAAAGTTCGGCTTCGCGCGCAGAACAATTGGCGAATCAATTGCTAATTTACGATCGTCCGCTGACGTCGGGAGAAATTGTGGCCAAAGTTGATGCGGTTGATGCGGCGTCGCTTGCGCGCGTTGTGACGCGGCTTCGCGAAAGCCCGCCGACGCTTGCCGCCCTGGGGCCGATTGCAAATCTGGAAGATTTTTCCAAGCTGAAAGCGCGCCTTGGGTAATGGCGACGCCTCTTAAGGCGGCGTTTTTTAAGGGGTGATCTTGGTGCAGGGCTTAGGCGTTGCCGACGTCGCCGGAAAGATTGCTCCAGTCAACGCCGATCTTTGCCATTGCCGCTTCCCATTTGGTGGTGAGCTTCTCGTCGAAAAGCAAATTTTCATCCGCTGAGGCATGAAGCCAGCCATTGCCGCAGATTTCCATTTCCAGCTGACCGGGGGCCCATCCGGCATAGCCAAGGGCAACCATGCTTTTCCGTGGTCCGCGCCCTTCGGCAATGTCGCGCAGAATTTCCGTCGACGCCGTCAGGGCGACCTCGGTATCAATCTGAAGTGTGCTGTCCTGGTGGTAATCGGCCGAATGCAGGACAAAGCCCCGCTCTGCTTCGACGGGACCGCCGCAATAGAGGCCGATTTCCCGGCTGTCCGCCGTGGCCTCGATGCCAAGCTGTGCCAGTAGATCGGGCAGGGGGGCCACGCCGACCCGCCGGTTGACGACCAGCCCCATTGCGCCTTCCGGCCCATGTGCACAGACATAGATAACGGCGCGCGCAAAGCGCGGATCCTGAATCTGGGGCGTTGCAATCAGAAGCTGCCCAGAAAGATAGCCTTGAAGCGTTGGTGCGGCTGTTCCCATGGTCTTTCCACCCTTCCCATTAGACTATAGTTTGGGCACGAACCGGTAAACGCAAGCTTACCGGATGCCTGTAAAACTTTCGTGAGCCTTGGAAAACCAGGCGATCAAGGGATTTTAAGGCTTTATACTGGGGTGCAATGGTTCCAAAACGCTTCTGGATTGAAAGGCCGTGGCGCGGCATTGCCATGCGTGGCATTGCTGGCATCGTCCTTGCCTGCGCCGCCTTAGCGATGGTGGGGACGTGGCAGACAAGTGCCGCGGCCAGCACCTCGTGGACGCGGGCGACCTTGGTTCAAAACGCCCATCCGGCGCGGTTGCGCCTGCTTGTCGGCGGCGTCACGGCAGAGGATCCGGCCAGCCTTCTTCTTGGCCTTGAATTTGAGATGCTGGCGGGCTGGAAAATCTATTGGCGGACGCCCGGGGATGCCGGTTATCCGCCTGAGATTGATTGGGCGGGCTCGGAAAACATCGACGCACCTTCGATCCGCTGGCCGGTTCCGGAACGTTTCCATGTGCTTGGGCTGGAGACTCTTGGCTACCATGATGGCGTTGTTTTGCCGATGGTGGCGGTCCTTAAGGATGCAACGAAGCCGACGCGCCTTCGTGCTAAAATTTCCTATCTCGTCTGCGATGCAATTTGCATCCCGGGTGATGCGGTGCTTTCCCTTGATCTTGGTGCGATGGACCTTGGTGCGGCGGCCCCCTCGCACGCGCGCGCGCAAATAAGCCAGGCGCTCACGCGTGTTCCGGGCGATGGCCGCGATGCCGGTCTGGAAATCGAACGGGCGGAATATGCGCCGCTCGATGGTCTGCTTTCCGTAACCGTTCGCTCGACGTCGCCTTTGCGCATACCGGATCTTTATGTCGAGGGCCCGGAAAATTATTTTTTCGCAGCGCCTAGCGTGCATTTTTGGGAAAGCAAGCGGCGTGCGATTTTGCGTTTGGCCGTTGAAGGGCCGGGTGGTGCGCCGCCAAAACAAAAGGCAATCCTTGGCACGGATGTTCGTCTCACCCTTGTGGATGGCTTGGGCGGCACGAATGTGCGCGCGGTTGAGGCGCTTTTGGCCGTCGCGCCGGCAAATACCACCGCCTTTTCCGGGCTAACATTTGTCGCTGCCATGCTTTTAGCCATTCTCGGCGGTTTGATTTTGAATTTG
>CAYTAE010000203.1:0-2973 GCA_964435655.1 uncultured Rhodospirillaceae bacterium | reverse complement strand
ATGTATTACGCCCTTGGGCAAAAGCGGGGATACGATCCACACAAGCTTTCCGGAACGGTTCAGGCGGACATTCTCAAAGAATATATGGCACAGAAGGAATGGATCTATCCGATCACACCCTCTGTCCGCATCGTCCGCGACTGCATTACCTTCTGCGCCGAGAACATGAAACGCTTCAATCCGATCAACATTTCCGGCTACCACGTCTCAGAAGCCGGTTCGTCCCCGGTACATGAAGTTGCGTTCACAATGGCGAACACAATCACCTATGTAGAAGAAGTTGTAAAAACCGGCCTGGATGTTGACGTTTTTGCACCCCGGCTCGCCTTCTTCTTTGTGTGCCAGCGCGATTTCTTCGAGGAAGTCGCAAAATTCCGGGCCGCACGCCGGGTCTATGCGAAGATCATGAAAGAGCGTTTTGGTGCCAAGAATCCTGCATCCATGCGACTGCGTTTCCATTGCCAGACGGCCGCAGCGACGTTGACCAAGCCTCAATACAAGGTCAACATCATGCGCACGACGGTTCAGGCCCTTTCTGCGGTCCTTGGTGGCGCGCAAAGCCTGCACACAAACGGCATGGACGAAGCCTTCGCCATTCCGACGGAAGAAGCGATGAAGATCGCCCTTCGTACCCAACAGGTCATTGCCGAAGAAACGAACGTCACCCAGGTCATCGATCCACTGGGCGGTTCTTATTTCGTCGAGCACCTGACGACCGAGTACGAGAAGGAAATCTTCAAGATTCTCGACGAGGTTGAAGAAAAAGGCGGCACGATCAAGCTGATCGAAGAAGGCTGGTTTCAACGCCATATCGCTGACTTCGCTTACGAGACGGCGACGAAAAAGGCGAACGGCGATTACCCGCTGATCGGGGTCAACAAATTCGTCGAGAAAGACGAAGTCTTCGACGTGGAACTCCACCCCCACGATCACACCACCACGGACCGGCAGATCTCAGCCTTGAAAAAGGTGCGGGACGAACGCGACGAGAACAAGGTTCAGAGCCTGTTGAAAGAACTTGTCGAAGTCGCCAAGGACCCGGACAAAAACATTATGCCGATCACAGTTCAGCTTGTGAAAGCCGGTGCTTCCATGGGCGATATTGTAGAAACCTTGAGGGAGCTTTGGGGCACCTATCGCGAAACCCCCGTTTTCTAGTCGCCTCAAAATAAGTCTGTGAAAAGGACAAAGAAGGAGGACTTTTCATGTTCGAATTACGAAGCGAGTTGCTATTTGACATCAAGCTTTACCTAGGCGGCGTCGCCCATGACATTGGCACGACAGCCGAGTCCGGTCATCGCCTGATTGTTGAAGTTACCCGCGGAGCATTCGAAGGGCCAAAGATGAAGGGCAAGGTTCTTCATCTTGGCGCAGACTGGTTACGCATCCTCGATGACGGCACCCTTGTCATCGATGTGCGTACCCAGCTCCAGACAGACGATGGCGAGCTGATCTATCTCTACTACCACGGCTATATCCATGGAACGCCGGAAGCGATGGAGACGTTCATGCAGTTCGAAGAGGACGTGGATATCGACCCCTCGACGATATATTTTCGCACCAGCATGCGTTTTGAGACCGGTTCGAAGAAATATGACTGGCTTAATCGCACGCTCGCCATGGCCGTTGGCAGGCGCATCCAGAACGGCGTCGCCTATCAGGTTCACGAAATCAAATAACGAATAGGCCGGGGAGGCATCCCTCCCCGGCTAAATTCCAAAAACAAGAAAGACTGCCGCCTAGCGGCGTTTTGCTTTGACCGCCTTGCGCTTTGACTTGGCGGTTTTTCGTTTTGCTTTAGCAGGTTTTCGCGCCGGTGTTGCCCGGCCAAGTACCGCCGGCTCTTTGCCTATCTTGACGGTGAGCTTTCCCATGTTCCGCCCGTCATAAAGGCGGTTGATGACCTTCGGCGCGTTTTTCAGACCGCTCACAACCTCGTCGCGGTAGTGGATCTTCCCGGCCTTGAGCCAGCGGATTAAGTCCGCCTCCATTTTTCCCCGATCCTTGACGTAATGATCGAGAACGATGAAGCCTTCCATCCGCGCCCGTTTAAACAGCAAATAGCCGTAATTCGATGGCCCCTGGATGCCTTTTTCCAACGTCGTGTATTGGGAAATCGCTCCACAAATGACGACGCGCGCGTGATCGTTGATGTGGGTCAGCGCGATGTTCAGGGTCTCGCCACCAACATTGTCGAAATAGATATCAATGCCTTTCGGGCAGGTCCTGGCGATGGCTTTGTCCAGATCCTGAGTTTTGTAGTTGATCGTCGCGTCAAAGCCGAATTCCTTGCGAAGGATTTTGCATTTCTCATCGGAACCGGCGATGCCAACGACACGGCAACCCTTGATTTTTGCGATCTGGCCGGCGATAGAGCCCGTCGCCCCCGCAGCGCCGGAAACCAGCACCGTTTCACCGCGTTTCGGCTGACCGGTTTTGATAATCCCGACATAGGCCGCAACCCCGGTCGTACCAAGAACGCTAAGTCCCACCGAGATGGGAAGGCCAGCCTTGACGACGGCTTTCAGATTCCAGGTGTCAACCTTGCCTTTCTCGTTGTAATTGACTCCGTTCGAAATGGCGTATTCCTGCCAACCGTCCATGCCCTGGACGATGTCGCCAGGTTTAAATTTTGGATGCTTTGATTCGATGACTTCGCTGACCGTAAAGCCGCGCATCACCTCGCCAAGTCCAACCGGTGGCGTATAACTAGCAAAGGGAGACGCCCAAAGACGGTTCGCCGGATCCAAGGAAAGGTAAAGGTTGCGGACAAGAAACTGCCCCTTCTTCGGACGCGGAATAGCTGCCTTACGGACTTCGAAGTCTTTGCCGCTGAACTTTCCGGTCGGATTTTGAGCGAGGATAATCTGATGATTGACGTTCGACATGGCATTCCCCCCCTGAAAAAATTTGTTTTTTATTCTAGAAGAGTGGCCGGGCCAGTCAATTCTGGCTCGTCTCTCCCAAGGCCCT
>CAYTAE010000202.1:0-2990 GCA_964435655.1 uncultured Rhodospirillaceae bacterium | reverse complement strand
TCCGCACCGCCAATGCCCGATTGACGAACGCCGGCGTGGAAGCCCGGCATCGCTTCGAAATGTTCGCGATTGATATAGGTTTCGCCAAAGTTGAGCTCGTTACAGGCTCGCATCGCGGCGCCGATGTCATTGGTATAGATCGAAGAGGTCAGGCCGTATTTGGAATCATTGGCCTTGTCGATTGCTTCGTCCAGGCTGTCAAAACTATTGATCGGCATGACCGGTCCAAAAACCTCTTCCTGTATGATTTCAGAGCTTTGGTCGCAATTGCGAAGCACGGTTGGCGGATAAAAGAAGCCTTTCCCGTCAACATCCGTAACGCTTCCGCCGCTGACCAGTTCGGCGCCTTCTTTGATTGCGCGCTGGACCATGTCGTCCGTTGTTTTTTGCGCCGCCCTGTTGATCATCGGCCCCATGTCGAGGTCGCGGACCACGCCCGGATCTCCAAATTTAGTCGCCTCCATGGATGTGGCGAATTTGGTGATGAATTCATCCTCGACGCGACGATCAACGTAAACGCGCTCGGCACAATTGCAGGCCTGGCCGGTGTTGATAACACGCGATGCCGTGACGGCGGCAACCGTCTTGTCGATATCGGCATCGGCCATGACAATCGCCGGGGCCTTGCCGCCAAGTTCCAGATTGACCTTGGTGATGTTTTTGGCACACGCGGCCATGATCTGTGAGCCGACGCCGACCGATCCTGTAAAGCTTACCAGGCCCACATCGGGATTGTCGCACATGGCATTGCCGGTGATCCGGCCTCCGCCGTAGACAATGTTCACGATGCCTTTTGGCACGTCGGTTTGGTCAAGCAGCTCGGCAAAGATGGCTGCGGTGTTTGGCGTGTCCGTGCTGGGCTTCAGCACAATGGAATTTCCGGTAACCAGGGCGGGGCCAAGCTTGCGTGCGATCAGGAAGAAGGGGAAGTTCCACGGCAGAATGCCGGCAACGACGCCGATGGGCTGGCGGAAAAGAAAAATGTTTTCGCCCGGGCGATCGGAATTGATAATTTCACCTTCGATCCGTCGCGCCCATTCCGCCATATAGTCGATGTAATCTGCGGCGAAGGCGATTTCGACCTCTGAAAGGGTCTGAACCTTTCCCTGTTCTTCGGTAAGCGCGAGGGCAAGGGCCGGGATGTTCTCGCGAATCTTTGCAGATATCTGACGCATGTAGTTCGCCCGTTCGATGGCGGGTATTTTTTTCCATCCCTTCTGAGCCGCTTTTGCTGCTGCGATGGCATCGTTTACGGTTTCCGCCGATGAGTTGGGAACTTCGGAAATGACCGCTTCGGTTGAAGGGTTGAGAACCGGAAGCATGTCGCCCCCCGCCGTATCGATGAATTTTCCGTTGATATAATTGCGATGTTGCGTTGTCATTTTTTTGCTCCTCCCGTTTATCGGCGTTTTAAGACCGTTTGGATGCGCTTGAACGCACCAGCCTATCCTTACCTGAATATGCGATAGGACGCGAGTAGGGGGGTGGTTCTGGCTGTTTTTCCGCCTTTATGGCGACCCTGCGTCCCGCTCGCATTTGCAGGCAATATCCTATAATAGAAGACGCGCGCCAGGTGCCAAGCAAAGGACCAGCTGGTTCGGTGTGGGATATCAGGCCCGCCCTTTCCAAGGTATGCGCGCTTTCCAGACGATTTGCAGGCCCCGGAGTTGGTGTGGGCCTTGTTTTTATGAAGGATTTGAGACGTTGGATATCCGTAACATTGCCATCATCGCCCATGTCGACCACGGCAAGACGACTCTGGTAGACGCGCTACTGCACCAAAGCGGCCTGTTCCGCAAAAACCAGCAGGTTGCCGAAAGGGTGATGGACAGCAACGATCTGGAAAGGGAGCGCGGCATCACCATTCTTGCCAAATGTGCATCGGTGGAATGGAAGGGCGTGCGCATCAACATCGTCGACACCCCCGGCCATGCCGATTTCGGCGGTGAGGTGGAACGCATTTTGGGCATGGTTGATGGTGTACTGTTGTTGGTGGATGCGTCTGAAGGGCCCATGCCGCAGACCAAATTCGTCACCCAGAAGGCGTTGGCCCTTGGCCTGAAACCCATCGTCGTCGTCAACAAGATCGACAAGCCTGATGCCAGGCCCGATGCCGTCCATGACGAGGTCTTCGACTTGTTCGCCATTCTTGATGCCAACGAGGAACAGCTGGACTTTCCGATCCTGTTCGCATCTGCCAAACAGGGCTGGGCGTCCGAGGACGCAACCCTTCAGGGCGAGGACATGGCCTGTCTATTCGATAAGGTCCTAAGCCATGTCCCATCCCCGGATGTGGACGCCGGCGGCCCCTTTCGCATGTTGGTGACGGCTATTGAAAGCGACCCTTATCTTGGCCGGGTGTTGACCGGGCGCATTGCGTCGGGTTCGATTTCTGCCAACGTCACCATGCAGGCTCTTGACCGGGATGGCGGCAAGATAGAGCAGGCGCGCGTTACCAAGGTGCAGGCTTTTCGTGGGATGGCCCGGACCGATCTGGAAACGGCTTATGCCGGTGACATCGTTTCCATCGCTGGCTTTCCGACGGCGACCGTTGCCAATACGCTGTGCGATCTTGACGTTGTCGAGCCGATCCTGGCCGAGCCGATTGACCCACCAACCCTGGCGATGGTGTTTTCTATCAATGATTCGCCGATGGTCGGACGCGATGGCAAAAAGGTGACGTCGCGCGTTATCCGGGCGCGGTTGATGGCGGAAGCCGAAGGCAATGTCGCCATCCGGGTGCGTGAAGCCGAAGATGGCAACGGTTTCGAAGTCGCGGGCCGCGGTGAGTTGCAGCTGGGCGTTTTGATTGAAACCATGCGCCGCGAAGGCTTTGAGATGTGTATCAGCCGGCCCCGGGTGCTGACCCGTGAGGACCCGGATACCGGGAAGACGCTGGAACCCTTTGAAGACGTGATGGTCGATGTGGATGAGGAATTTTCCGGCGTTGTCGTTGAGGCAATCGCGAAGCGCAAGGGCCGGATGGAGGA
>CAYTAE010000201.1:0-3036 GCA_964435655.1 uncultured Rhodospirillaceae bacterium | reverse complement strand
TTATCTGGCCAGCATTCCGCTGAGCATGCGTTCGCATGCCGTCCTGAAACGCGAGACGGCGCGTCTTCAGGCAGCAGACGAGGATGCCGGAGCTTCCGCCGGGGAATAAGAGGCGTGTTGCCCATGATAAAAGGCGGTAAACCTTCCCGTTTTATCAGGGTGCTCTCTAAGCTTTCCTTAAGTTTTCCTTCTTAGGTTCTAGGTCTAAGGCACGCTGCCCGGCGAATATCCGCCGGGGGGCTAGGCCTGTTTGGAAATGAGGTAGACCGGCAATGCAGGTAAAGCTTCCTGCCGCAATCGGAAAACTATCGGCTGGCATTATTGGCTGCGCCGTCCTCGCTTTGATAGTTGCCGTGGCAACGATGGTGGCGATGCAAGCTGTGTGGCTGCTCGACGGTCATCGCCATCTCGGCGCCGAAGGACAGGTGCTTGTCGATGCGATTGACACAATACAGCTTGAGCTCTTCGTTGTTGTCTTCGCCTATCTGGTAGTTGTCGGGGGGATGCTGTGGTTTCACCGCAGGGAAATAAGGCGGCGGGACAAGGTTGAGAAGAGTATGGCGCTTGCGACAGGCCGTGCGGAAGATAGCGCCGAAGCGAAGACTCTTTTTCTTGCCAATATGAGTCATGAGCTTCGCAGTCCACTTAACGCGATTATAGGTTTTTCAGAGCTCATCAAGGATGAGACCTTTGGGGAGACTCGGCCGGAATATAAAGAATATGCCGGGAACATTTACGAAAGTGGAACGCATCTTCTCGAGCTCATCAACGATATTCTCGATATGTCAAAGCTGGAGGCAGGCAAGGCAACTCTGGACGCGCGCGTGACGAATGTCGCCAAGCTAGTCGATGCCTGTCAGCGGCTGGTGGGCATCCGCGCTGAAACAAAGAGTCTTGCCATGGTGGTGGACGTGGATGAACAGCTTCCGCCCCTGTTTGCGGATGAGCGGAAAATTCGCCAGATCCTGATCAACCTGTTGACGAATGCCATCAAGTTTACGCTGCCGGGTGGGCGCGTTACGACGTCGGCACACCTAGATACAAACGGCGATTTTCTTCTAGAGGTAAGGGATACGGGTATCGGTATCGCGCTGGAGAATATTGAAAAAACGCTGGAGCCCTTTGGGCAGTTGACCAGTAAATTGGGAGACAAGCAGCAGGGGACAGGCCTTGGCTTGCCACTCACCAGTTCTTTTGTGAAGTTGCATGGGGGAACCCTGACGATCGAGAGTGAGATTGGTAAAGGGACAGCGGTTGTTGCCCGCTTCCCGGCCTCTCGGGTTATTGCGTTGGAACAAAAGCCCCTTTCCTTGGCCGGGTAATCCGCGCCAGACCTGAAGACAGGTTCATGTGCCGCAATGGCTGATTCGGAAGAATCCGTGGTTGGCTGGGGGACCTGGATTCGAACCAGGGTCGCTCGGGTCAGAGCCGAGAATTCTACCGCTAAACTATCCCCCAAACGCTTTGATCGGTTCTCTAGCACGGTGCGTCTCGTTTGGATAGCCATGACGGCATGGGTGTTTTGATACAAAAGGCAAATTTTCGTCTGTTTTCGATATTGGCAGCGGCAGAGCCGGGGTAGTATGTGGGTGTCCCTCTACAGGGGTGGCGGCCACAGAAGCAATAATTTTGCTTCGTTCCCATTTGGCGTTGGGATGCTGGCTAAAAAATATGAGGCGCAGACAGATGGCGGCAAAGGGGAAAAGCGGCTCGGGTGGGCGGCGGCAGCTGACGACGCGGGTGCGGACGGCCCGGGGACGGCGCGCCAGTTCGACCCGTTGGCTTCAGCGCCAGTTGAACGATCCCTATGTTGCCGAGGCGCAGCATCAGGGTCTGCGTTCGCGGGCGGCCTTTAAATTGATGGAACTTGATGATCGGTTCCATTTTCTGGGGCCGGGAAAACGGGTTGTTGATCTTGGAGCCGCGCCCGGGGGCTGGACCAAGGTTGCCGTGGCGCGTGTGCAGGGAAAAACGAAGGGGAGTGTTGTGGCCGTCGATTTTCTTGCCATGGACGCCGTTTCGGGGGCTTGCATCCTGCAACTGGATTTTCTGGACGCTTCTGCACCTGCCCGCATTTGTGAGGTTCTTGAAGGGCCGGCGGATGTTGTGCTGTCAGACATGGCGGCCCCGGCAAGCGGGCATGGACCGACCGATCATTTGCGCATCATCTCCCTTTGCGAGGCGGCCCTCGATTTTGCCGAGGAAACCCTTGCCCCTGGCGGCACCTTTCTTGCCAAAGTGTTGAAAGGAGGGACGGAAAAGGAACTCTTGCTGCGGATGAAGAAATTGTTTCGCACCGTAAAACATGCGAAGCCTCCTGCCAGCCGTCCCGGTTCGGCAGAGAGTTACGTCATCGCCCTGGGCTTTAAAGGGACTGCCTTTAAAGGCGAGGTTTCAAAGCCGCCTCAAGATGGGCCGGAAACCCATGGGTGGGAACCCCGGTAAGGTCTTTGTTGATCTCGGTGGTTTTTTCCGCCAGGACCGGTCTGAGCTCCATTTCCAGGCCGTCTTAAAGAAAGATCCGGGCGCGGGCGCCATCGGCCACCAATACCCATGTTTTTTCTGGTTTTTTTGGCATTTTGGGGCGTCTTTTATAGGCGCTGCCAAAGCCGGTTTCTCTCGATTTCGCACAAGGCTTGTCTAGGGATGATGAATAGCCTTGGCAAGACGCAGAGGATGATTATATTACCCGCCAACCAGCTTTGGAGAAGATATGCAGCTTAAGCTTGCGCTATCCTTTGACGACGTGTTGCTGAAACCGGCCGCATCGGAAGTCTTGCCGGCTGAAGTTGACACGAGCACGCAGCTTACCTCCACCATCCGCTTGAACGTTCCTCTTCTTTCTGCCGCTATGGACACGGTGACGGAAAGTGCGATGGCCATCGCCATGGGGCAATTGGGTGGGCTTGGCATTGTTCACAAGAACATGACGATCGAGCGCCAGGCCGAAGAAATCCGAAAAGTAAAAAAATTCGAATCCGGGATTGTCTTCGATCCCATCACAATTTCGCCGGAACGCTCCCTTTCGGACGCTCT
>CAYTAE010000200.1:0-3057 GCA_964435655.1 uncultured Rhodospirillaceae bacterium | reverse complement strand
AAAGCTTCACGTAGCGGCCTTTGAAGGCTCGCCCCAATCATAGGATTTAACGAGGTTGATAAATGATTTTACCGCCGGCGAGAACCGCCGTCCGGCAACCCACGTAAGCTTTACGTCTCTTTCCAGGGCCGGCTCAACCATGGACCTCGTCACAATTCCCGGAATCATTGGCAATGATTCTGGCATGACCGAACAGCCGACGCCAGCGGCGACCAGTGCTTGAATCCAATCTTCACGCTCGGCCTCGTAAACAACTTTAACCTTCACCTCGCCGCTGCCAACCGCGGCTTCCAGGTGATCGGGGAATTCGCAGTTCGCGCGTACGAGGTAATCCTCATCTACAAGTTCTTGTACCGGGACGCTTTCCATCGTCTCGAATCGGTGGCCAGGTGCAAACGTAACGACGTAGCGTTCCGAGAAGAGAAAATGACTGTCAAAACGTTCCGGTAATTTTGGCAAGCCGACCATCGCCAGGTCCAATTCCCCGGCCAACATGCTATCGACAAGGGCATGACCCGCTTCTTCTTTGAGGATGACTTCAACGCCGGGCAATGCCCGATGCAAATTGACAAAGAAGCTCAGTAGACGGCTTGGGCCGATCGTACACATCATTCCCAGCCGGAGCGGGGCGTCTTTTAAATTTTGGAAGTTTTCTGCCTGCTCGCGGGCCGCGCTCGCTGCTTCCAACGTTTGCTGCAGATGTGGCGTCATTAGACGTCCAAGTTCGGTGCAGTGAGTTTGGTTGCGCTCGCGCCTGAAAAGTTGCCCGCCCAGTTCCTCTTCAAGTTTCAAAATTGCCTTGGTCAAGGCCGGCTGCGAGACGTTGCACCGCTCTGCCGCTCTCGTGAAGTTCAAGGCGTCCTTCACCGCTAAGAAATAGCGGATCTGATGCATCTCCATGCTTTGGCGCTCCCCCCTCGTGCTTCCTTATGCGCGGAATTCGCACCCCCCACCTTACAGCCCGGCAATAACCACTGGCTATGGAAACCGGAGCCAAACGGTATTTCCCTTTCTGCCCCATTCCAGCCATTTTCGGGATGTCCAACGAACACCAAACCCTTTTGAACGGAGATGATTACCATGAAAGAGAAAACCTTTGTTGCTCCTGCGCTGCTGGTCGGATCGGCGATGGCCATGGCTATTTCGATGGCTGTGATTGCCACCCCAGCTGCGGCTGAGGGGGTGAAAGGCGAGAAATGTTACGGCGTTTCCGCCGCTGGTAAGAACGATTGCCAGACGACAACGTCCTCTTGCGCGGGCTCGTCGAAAGTTGATCGCCAACCGGATGCCTTTGTGTACCTGCCCGCCGGAACCTGCGCGAAGATCGCAGGCGGCAAAACCGTAAACTCTTAATTTTTTCACGGATTACGCCGATGACACCCAATCCCCCCCCTGTTTTCGGCATCGGCCCGGTCCCGGCAATTGCCGGGGTCGGGCTGAAACCCGACCATTACCAAGACATCCTGGACACCCAGCCAACCCCCCTATGGTTCGAGGTGCACACGGAAAACTACATGTCTGCTGGAGGGCCGCCCCACCGATATCTTGAGGCGATCCGAACCGATTATCCGCTATCGTTTCATGGTGTGAGCCTCTCCATCGGTTCTGCCCAGCCGCTCAATCATCAAATTCTTGAACGCACCCGAACCCTGATCAATCGCTACCAACCGGCTTTGGTTTCCGAGCACTTGTCGTGGAGCGTTGCCGGGGAGGCCTATTTTAATGACCTCCTGCCACTACCTTATACGGACGAAACGTTGCGGTTGGTGGTGGCTCATATTGACGAAACCCAGGACGCATTGAACCATCAAATCCTGATTGAGAATCCGTCTTCTTATTTGTGCTTTGCCGACAGTGCCATTCCCGAGCAGGAGTTTCTTGCCGAGATCGCAGCGCGAACCGGCTGCGGCCTCTTGGTCGATGTAAACAATCTATATGTCAACGCTCGCAATCACGGCATCGATACGCATGAATGGCTGCTAGGAATTCCGGCGGTGTCCGTCGCAGAGATTCACCTGGCAGGCCACCATGTAAACAGGTTTGAAGATCAGGAAATCCTCATCGACGATCACGGCTCAGCGGTGGAAGATCCGGTCTGGAGCCTCTTTGAAGCCGCCCTCGAACGGTTTGGGCCTATACCGAGCCTGATTGAATGGGATACGCGTATCCCCGCATTCGACGTTCTCTGGGCCGAAGCCCAACGGGCCAACCAGTATTTGAGCGCGTCGATTGCGCAGGAGGCAGCCGATGCCTAGCCTTTCGCTTATTCAATCGGCGATCCACGACGCACATTTTCTGGGCGAGCCGTCTGCTGCGGCAAAATTCGTCGTCGCCAATGGCCTGTCCGCCGAGCGCCGACTCGGCATTTATCAAAACAACACCTTCATCACGCTGACCGACGCGCTGCGCACGACCTTTTCAGTCGTAAATCGGTTGGTCGGCGACGAATTCTTTTCCTTTGCGGCCCACGCATTTTTGAAAAAACACCCGCCTCGGCCCGGCCCGTTGTTCGAATATGGCGAGACGTTTCCCGATTTCCTTGAGACCTTCGCCCCTGCCTCTTCGCTTGCCTATCTGGCCGGGGTGGGACGTCTGGAGTGGGCATGGAACCTTGCCTATTACGCGGCCGAGGCCACCTCGTTGAAGCCTGCCGATTTGCAGGGCATTCCCACCCACCACTTGCCGGGGCTTCGTTTTCGGCTTCACCCATCCCACCAGTTCGTCACCTCGAAATTTCCGGTCGAGCGCATCTGGCGCGCCAACCAGCCAGGGGCCGACGATAAAACGATTGAGCTGGATGGCGGCGCCGAGCTGTTGGTTGTTCGGCCCCGGGAAAGTGTCTGCATCCATCGTCTGGAGGGCGGCGTCTTCGGCTTCTTGATGGCGCTCGATGCCAACCAAAGCGTTGAGATTGCTCACATGGCCGCTCTGGCGGCCAACCCTGATTTTGATCTCGCTCAGGTATTGGTCGGCTTGTTTGCAACCGGTGTTTTCGTGGCGAGTGCTCTTGATCCCGCACTTCAAGCACACAAGGAGAATGTACGATGCAACTTATAA
>CAYTAE010000199.1:0-3068 GCA_964435655.1 uncultured Rhodospirillaceae bacterium | reverse complement strand
CATATTAAGTTGCTGTTTCTCTAAAGAAATATCAAACGTTTCTTTGATGAGGGCCAGATGCCGCGTGACGAGGCCGTGATGTGTCATGCGGCAACCCAGGCCCTGGCAAGGGTTGAGGAAGCCCTTGGCGGTGTCCTCGACAACCTTCCCAATCGTCCGGCAGGGTGGTTGCTTAGGCAAATAATCTTTCCTTTTGGCGTTTCCATGCGACCGCCATCCGACGCGCTTGGTGCCAAGGTGGCAACGGCGATTTTGGGGGATGGGGAATTGCGCCGGCACCTGACGTCTGACATTTACATACCCGATGCCCGGGAAGACGGGTTGGGTGTTCTCGAATTCGCGCTTGCCAAAGCCGTCGCGGCACAACCGATCAGGGCTAGGCTTCGTGAAGCTATGCGCGATGGCAGACTTGCGGGTGGGGGCGAGGACGCCCTTGGCGCTGCCGTCTCGGCGGGAATTCTTACCGATGCCGAACGCCAAAGCATCGAAGACGCAGACGCGGCACGCGACGCGGCAATTCAAGTTGATTTTTTTGAGCCGGAAATTTACGACACCCTAAAAGGTTAAGAAAAAGCCTTGCCCTTTAACGGGGTGGGGTTTCAAAAAGAAGCGTTCCGCGCCATTGAATATGCCTGCTTTCGGCCAGATTTCCATAGTCAGGCATCTTTACACATATGATTTATATGAGTTTTTTATAAATTCTTTGAAATTCTATAAGGCTGGGCCTATATCAGTCTATTCGTCTTCGAAGACCCGGACGTATCTGCTTTGTCAAGCCGACCTAGCTGCTATACCCCAGGAATTTTTTTGAACGAGGACGCGCCTACGCATGGTGTGCGGGCGGCTATGACAATGAAAGAAGGAATATATCAATGAGTACAGGAACCGTGAAATGGTTCAATCCTGTTAAGGGATATGGGTTCATCACGCCTGAGGATGGTTCGAAAGATGTTTTCGTCCATGTTTCGGCGGTAGAGCGCGCAGGACTGCAGGGCCTCAACGAGGGCCAGCAAGTCGAGTACGATCTTGAGAGCGGGCAGAATGGTAAGACCAATGCCGGTAATCTTAGACTCGTCGGCTGACGCAGCAGAAGAAAAACTAGAAATGAAAAGGCCCGCCATGTGCGGGCCTTTTTATTGGTGGCAGGCCTTCTACCGTTTCCGAGCAGGAGGGGAACCCTTCGATCCATTTTTCTGGACTGTCCGGAAACTGTAAAGAAACTGTAAAGAAACCCCAGTAGGTTGTTGAATGCCGCCTTCGATGGGGTTTTTTGATAAAAAGAGGGCAAGTGGCTATGTGTTTTCCTTATGGTGGCGGCAAGGTGTGAGGTTTTGATGGCATCCCGGTTTCGATTTACAATTTTTGCGGCGGTTTTTGCCATTTTATGGTGGCTGGCGGTTACTTTTTTGTAAGAGCATTTTTTGTTTTTGCTGAACAATGGCGTTTCATAACCGATTGGAATTTTGGAGGCTGACAGGATGGCAATAACCACCCTTGATAAGGATCAGGAAGTTTTGCGCCGTTATGGGGACGCTTCGAAAGTTCGTGAAGAAGCCCTCTGCTGCCCCATTGCTTACAACCCCGCCTATCTCAAAGTCATTCCGGAAGAAATTCTAGAGAGGGATTATGGTTGCGGGGACCCGACACCTTTCGTTCGCGAGGGGGAAACCGTGCTCGATTTGGGAAGCGGTGGCGGAAAGGCCTGTTATATCCTTTCCCAGATTGTAGGTGCCGAAGGCCGGGTGATCGGCGTTGATTTCAATCCCGACATGCTGGCGCTGGCAGAAAAGTACCGGTTGGAAGTTGCCCGGCGTGTCGGTTGGGACAATGTCACTTTTTATCGCGCCCGGATTCAGGACTTGCGGACGAACATTTCCGATCTTGAAAAAAAGATTGTTGAGAACCCCATCGCAAATTACGAGGATTTCAGCGCCCTTGAACGTTTCCGTTGCGAGGAAATGAAGCCGCTTGTTCCAGACAACCACATTGATGTCATCGTCTCGAATTGTGTGCTGAATTTGGTGCATCCGGATGAAAAGAAGAAACTTTTTCGGGAAATGTACCGAGTGTTGAAAGTGGGCGGGCGCGTTGCCATTTCCGACATCGTGTCGGACGAGGAAGTTCCCGACCGGCTCTGTGAGGACGCGGAGCTTTGGTCCGGCTGCATTTCTGGTGCTTTTCAGGAGGCGGCCTTCCTGCGTGCGTTTGAAGAGGCAGGCTTCCACGGGATTTCCGTTGTGAAGCGTGACGCCGCGCCTTGGCAGACGGTAGAGGGAATCGAATTTCGGTCCGTTACCGTGACCGCCTATAAAGGGAAAGAAGGCGCGTGCTGGGAGCGCAATCAGGCGGTTCTTTATAAAGGCCCCTGGAAGGAAGTGCGCGACGATGACGGCCATGTGTTGCAACGTGGGGTGCCTGCGGCCGTTTGCGACAAGACCTACCGGATTTTTACGTCACAGCCTTACGAAGAAGATATTTATCCGGTGCCGCCCCGGATTGCTATTCCCCTTGAAAATGCGAAGCCTTTCGATTGTTCGCGCACGCTTGTACGCCATCCAAAAGAGACAAAAGGGATGGATTATGACGCCACCATGGAAGAGACGGATGTCTGTGGGTCGGAAGAGGATTGCTGCTAAGGGCGCTTCCTGAGGGCGTTGCAGAAATTTTCACAAAGTTGTGATCGCCGGTCGTTTGAACGGAAAAGTTCCTGTCGATAGGATCAAATTCGGATGGGCCTCCACTCGTTCCAAAATCCGCTTTGCTTACGGATCAATGAGGACTTCCCAGGCTGGAACGCAGCCAAGGGAGCGAAGAAAAGTCGCAAGTTCGTTTTTCAGCGCTTAGCAAGCAGGAGAACTCCATGCGTGCCAGTTCCTCAAGATCCCTTAAATCTATTTTGTTGTCCGGGGCTGCCTTTCCCCTGATGGCCGGGGCGGGCGTCGTTGTGGTGAGTGTGGCGCTGGCCGAGACCCTCGCGCAAGACGAGCAGGTGGCAGGCTATTACGACAGGAAGAAGAATCCCTGTGCCGCCAATCCCTGCGCAGCAAAGAACCCATGTGCCGCAAACC
>CAYTAE010000198.1:0-3077 GCA_964435655.1 uncultured Rhodospirillaceae bacterium | reverse complement strand
CCGGCTTTGCGATCGCTTGCCCGCCGTGCGCGGCAGCTATCAACAGGCGGTGGCGCTGGGCGACATGACCTGGTTCCGGGTCGGTGGTGAGGCGGAAATTCTGTTCCAGCCGGCCGATGTTGCGGACCTTGCCGATTTCCTGAAAGGAAAGCCTGCCGACACCCCTGTCACGGTGCTTGGGCTGGGGTCCAACCTTCTGGTTCGCGACGGCGGCATCATTGGCGTCGTCATCCGGCTGGGCCGCGCATTTGCCGACATTGCAATCCACGGCACGACCCTGCACGCCGGTGCCGGGGCCCTGGACCGCGCCATTGCCATGGCCAGCCGTGACGCCGGCCTCACCGGCCTTGAATTTTTGAGCGGCATTCCCGGTACCCTTGGCGGCGCGCTGCGCATGAACGCCGGGGCTTATGCGCACGAGATGAAAGACTGCGTTGAGACCGTCGAAGCCCTGGACCCGAACGGCGAACGCCACCAGCTTGCCCCGGACGATCTTGGGTTTACCTATCGCCACAGCGCCGTGCCGGAAAACTGGATTTTCACCGGCGCGACCCTCAAGGGGGAAACGGGCGACCGCGACGTCATCGCGCGGCGCATCGCCGACATTGCCGACACCCGGCTGGAAACCCAGCCGATCCGCACGCGCACCGGCGGCAGCACATTTGCCAATCCGCGGGGCGAAAAAGCCTGGGAGCTGATCGCCGCAGCCGGTTGCCGCAGCCTAACGATCGGCGGCGCAAAGGTGTCTGAAAAACATTGCAACTTCCTGATCAACACCGGCACGGCAACCGCCGCCGACATCGAAGCCCTCGGCGAAGAAATCCGCCGCCGTGTCTTTGCGAAAAGCGGCGTGCAGTTGGAATGGGAAATCCGCCGCGTCGGCGTGCCCCTGGAAGGAGGCGCGTCATGACGAAAAAAATTGCCGTCCTGATGGGAGGCTGGTCTGCCGAACGCGACGTCTCCCTTGCCAGCGGTGCAGCCGTTGCCAAAGCGTTGGCCCAAAACGGCCATCGCATCCAAAGCATCGATGTCACCCGCGACATGCGCGCCCTGCTTGACCAACTCGACCCAAAGCCAGATGTCGTCTTTAACGCACTTCATGGCTGTTTTGGCGAGGATGGCGGCATTCAGGGCCTTCTGGAAGCTCTGGACCTGCCCTATACCCATTCCGGCGTTCTTGCCTCGGCCATCGCCATGGACAAGCCGATGACGCGGCGTCTGTTTGCCGAAGCCGGCGTTCCCCACCCCGAAGGCGGTGTCTTTTCCTGCAAGGCCGTGCAGACGGCCCATCCGATGGAACCGCCCTATGTGCTGAAACCCCTGAACGAAGGGTCCAGCGTCGGTGTCCGCCTGGTCATGGCAAAGGCAGACGCCCCCGGCTGTGGCCCGGATTGGACCTTTGGCGAGGACGTGCTGATCGAACGTTACATTCCCGGCCGTGAAATTTGTGTCGCCGTCATGGGTGATGCCGCCCTTGGCGCGATCGAAATCTGCCCCCGGGAAGGCTTCTACGATTATGCGGCGAAGTACACGAAGGACCGAGCCCAACACACCATGCCGGCGCCGATCGCAAAGACGGCCTATGACGAGGCGCTGCAGCTTGGCCTGCGCGCCCACCGCGCCCTTGGCTGCAAAGGCGTCACCCGGGCCGACCTGCGTTACGACGACAGCCATGGCGAGCCTGGAAAATTCTACGTCCTGGAAGTCAACACCCAGCCCGGCCTGACAACGCTTTCTCTGGTTCCAGAAATCGCCGCCCATGCCGGCATCGCGTTCCCGGAGCTTGTCACCTGGATGGTGGAGGATGCGCAATGCAAAAGCTGATCGCCAAATTCCTTCCGGGGAAGAAGAAAGCGGCGACGCGCAAACGCCGTCGGACGCGGCGGTCAAACCGCCGGAGCGTCGTTGGGGTGTTTCTCACCACGGCATTTTTCGGCATCCTTCTTGGTTTCGGCTGGGCTTGGTGGTCTGGATGGGCCACGACGGCGCGCGCCGAACTTGCTGCCTGGGCCGTGGCGAAAAGCGTTGCCAATGGCCTTGTCGTTCGGGAAATTGAAATCGAGGGCCATGTCGAGACCCCTCAAAAAACAATCCTCGACACCGTTGGCGTGCGGGCCGGCGACCCGATCCTTTTCCTCGATCCGGCACATGCTCAGGCCACGCTTGAAGCCCTGCCCTGGGTGCGGACGGCTACCGTTGAGCGGCATCTACCGGATCGCATTCGCCTTCGCCTGACCGAACGCGAACCCCTGGCCCTTTGGCAGAGCAACGGCAAGCTGGCGCTTATCGATGTCGAAGGCGTCGTCATTCAACGCGGCAAGCTGGCACGCTTTCGGACGTTGCCGGTCGTCATTGGCGGCACAGCACCGAAAAAGGCGCAGGCCCTGTTCGCAACCCTTGGGCGCGAACCCGAACTTGCCGCCCGGGTCGCCACCGCAACGCTGATCGGCCTGCGGCGATGGAATCTGCGCCTGAAAAACGGTGTCGAAATCTATCTGCCGGAAGAAGGCCTTGCCACCGCCTGGGCAACCCTTGGCGAATACGACCGCCTTGAAGGCATCACGCAACACAAGGTGACGGTGGTGGATCTTCGCCTTAAAGGACGGCTTGTCGTCCGCATCGCACCAAAAAAGACAACGCCTGGCCGCCGGTCAGAGCGCGAAACCTAAGCGCAGCAGGAACAGACGCCATGACACTCGCAAAAACACGAAACGGCCTGATCGCGGCGCTGGATATCGGCACGACGAAAATCTGCTGTTTTATTGCCGAGCGCAAAGACGATGGCACCCTGAACGTGACCGGCATCGGCCACCAGCGGTCGAAAGGGCTGCGCGCTGGCGCCATCATCAACATGGAAGCCGCCGAACAGGCCATCCTTGCCGCCATCACCTCGGCAGAGGCGATGACGGGGGAAACCATTCGCGAGGTCATCGTCAATCTTTCCGGCGGTGCGCCAGGGTCGAAGCTTGTCGATGTGGAAATTCCCTTAAGCCGGGACGCCATCGGCGACAACGACATCCACCGGGCAATCGCGGAAGGGTTTAAGGGAATTTCCACATCGACAAGCTTCGACCCTG
>CAYTAE010000197.1:0-3083 GCA_964435655.1 uncultured Rhodospirillaceae bacterium | reverse complement strand
TATGGCATCCTACAGCTTCAGAAAAAAATACGCCGCACCGGAACCCTTGCCCGTTAATCAGGCCTGATTTGTCGAACATGGACGAAGCACTCAAGGAACTCAGTGATACGATTCAGGCAGCGTTGCCGGATCAGGTGATCGAAACCCAGATCGCGCATGGCGAACTGGCGGTCATGGTATCGGCTCAGTCCATTGTAAAGGTCTTGGGTTTTCTTCGGGACAATGCGAATTGCCAATTCAGTATGTTAGTTGATGTCTGCGGTGTCGATTACCCGGAACGCGAACAGCGTTTTGAAGTTGTCTACAATCTTTTGAGTCTGGAACAGAATCAGCGAATTCGCGTGAAAGCTTCTGTGGCCGAGAATGAATCCATTCCGTCGGTCGTCGGCGTTTACAGTTCGGCGAATTGGTGGGAGCGTGAAGCTTGGGACCTTTACGGGATATTTTTCTCTGAACACCCCGACCTTCGCCGGATTCTTACGGATTACGGTTTTGAAGGCCACCCACTGCGCAAGGATTTTCCGCTCACTGGCTTTGTCGAATTGCGTTACGACGAGGCGCAGAAACGCGTTGTCTACGAGCCAGTCAAGCTGACGCAGGAATTTCGCTCCTTCGATTTTATGAGCCCGTGGGAGGGAACGGAAATTTTGCTTCCGGGTGATGAAAAAGCGGACGGCCAAGAGGGCGGGAAACCGGGCTGATGGCAGAAGCGCAGATTCAAAATTATACGATTAACTTTGGGCCTCAGCATCCCGCGGCGCATGGGGTGCTTCGCCTTGTGCTGGAACTGGATGGCGAAATTGTGGATCGTGCGGATCCGCATATCGGCTTGTTGCACCGTGGCACCGAAAAACTGATCGAGCATAAATCCTATTTGCAGGCCGTTCCTTATTTTGACCGCCTCGATTATGTGTCACCGATGTGTCAAGAGCATGCCTTTGCACTTGGCGTTGAAAAACTTCTCGGTCTGGAAGTGCCGCTGCGTGGTCAGTACATTCGTGTCCTGTTCAGCGAAATCACGCGCATCCTTAATCACCTGCTCAACATCACCACGATGGCGCTTGACGTGGGCGCGATGACGCCGGTGTTGTGGGGATTTGAAGAGCGCGAAATTTTGATGGAATTCTACGAGCGCGTCTCCGGCGCCCGGTTGCATGCGGCCTATTTCCGCCCGGGCGGCGTTGGCCGTGACATGCCGGCAGGTTTGGCAGAAGACATCCATGAATTTGTGGAACGTTTTCCGAAAGTGATCGACGACATCGAATCCCTGCTTACCGAGAACCGCATCTTCAAGCAGCGCACGGTTGACATCGGCGTGGTGACGGAAGCTCAGGCGCTGGATTGGGGCTTTACCGGCCCGATGCTGCGCGGCTCGAACATTGCCTGGGATTTGCGCAAGGCACAGCCTTACGACGTGTACGCCGAGATGGATTTTGATGTGCCGGTTGGCCTGAAGGGCGATTGTTACAGTCGCTATCTTCTACGGGTCGAGGAAATGCGTCAAAGCCTTCGTATTATGGCACAGTGCCTTGAGCAAATGCCGGCAGGGGCGGTCCAGGATACAAGCGCGAAAATCAATCCGCCGTCGCGGAGCGAGATGAAACGCTCGATGGAAGCGCTCATCCACCACTTCAAGCTTTACACTGAGGGTTATCATGTGCCGGCCGGGGAAACCTATACCGCCGTCGAAGCGCCGAAAGGCGAATTTGGCGTTTATCTGGTGTCGGATGGGACAAACAAGCCCTATCGCTGCAAAATACGCGCGCCGGGTTTTGCCCATATGCAGGGGCTGGACATGATGAGCCGGGGGCACATGCTGGCCGATGTCAGCGCGATTATCGGCAGTCTGGATATTGTTTTCGGCGAGGTAGATCGATGAACAGTCCGGAGGTGTTTGCTTTTTCAGAGGCAAATGAGACGAAAATTGCGGCGATCCTTGCAAAATATCCGGAAGGACGCCAGGCAAGCGCCGTGCTTCCCATGCTGGACCTTGCCCAACGCCAATCCGGTGGCTGGCTTCCCCGCGCTGCGATGGACCACGTCGCCGAACGCCTTTCCATGCCGCCGATCCGGGTCTATGAAGTCGCCACCTTCTATACGATGTTCAATCTGAAACCTGTTGGCGAACATTTTATCCAAATCTGCACGACAACGCCCTGCTGGTTGCGCGGGTCTGGCGATATTGTTCGCGCGTGTACGGAAAGCATTGGCATTGGCCCGGGTGAGACGACGAAAGATGGAAAATTCACCATTGCCGAGGCCGAATGTCTTGGCGCGTGCGTAAACGCACCAATGATTCAGGTCGGGGACGATTATTACGAAGATCTGGATTCCGAAAGCATGAAGAAAATTCTGGATCTGTTGCAGCGAGGCGAAAAGCCAACACCGGGTTCGCAGACCGGGCGTCGTTGCGGCGCACCGAAATCGGGGCCAAAGACGCTTCTTGCGACCGCTTCCGGCACGACCGCTTCTGGAAAGGAAACCTCCTGATGCTGCGTGACGCAGATCGCATTTTTACAAACCTCTACGGGATGGATGCCTTTGGTTTGAAAGGCGCGCGTCAGCGCGGCGATTGGCAGAATACAAAAGCGCTTCTGGAAAAAGGTCGTGAAACGATCATCGAAGAAACAAAGAATTCCGGTTTGCGCGGTCGCGGCGGTGCGGGATTCAGTGCCGGCTTGAAATGGTCTTTCATGCCGAAGGAGGTGGGCGATCGCCCGCATTATCTTGTCGTCAATGCCGATGAAGGCGAGCCGGGCACATGCAAGGATCGCGACATCATGCGCAACGACCCGCACAAATTGTTGGAGGGGTGTTTGATTGCCGGCTTCGCGATGGGGTCACATTGTTGCTACATCTATATTCGCGGCGAATTTTTCCTCGAGGCGGAAAACCTGCAGACGGCGATCGACGAAGCCTATGACGCGGGCCTCCTCGGCAAGAACGCCTGCAAGTCCGGCTGGGATTTCGATATTTTTATTCATCGTGGGGCCGGTGCCTATATCTGCGGTGAAGAAACGGCTCTGCTGGAAAGCCTAGAAGGACGTAAAGGCCAGCCGCGTCTAAAACCGCCCTTTCCGGCG
>CAYTAE010000196.1:0-3114 GCA_964435655.1 uncultured Rhodospirillaceae bacterium | reverse complement strand
TGTTCAAGGTCGCCCTCTTTTTGATTCTGTTCTTCGACCGTCCGGCACCAGAAAAGGCGCTCCTCCTTGCTGCCACGGCGAAAGGCAAGCACGACGGGCAGGGTGATCTTGCCTTCCCGGAAATCGTCGCCAATCGTCTTGCCAAGGATTGCCTGCTGGGCGGAATAGTCGAGCACGTCGTCAACAAGCTGGAACGCGGTACCAAGGTTGCGCCCATAGCTTCGCAGCGCTTCTTCCTCGATCTGCGGACGGTCGGCCAGCACGGCGCCAATTTCGCAGGCGGCGGCGAACAGGGCGGCGGTTTTTGCCTGGATGACATCAAGGTAGCTTGCTTCGCTGGTTTCCGGGTCGTTCGCCGTCGCCAATTGCATGACTTCGCCTTCGGCAATGGTGCTGGCCGCCTCGGAAAGGATGGCGAGGACTTTGAGCGACCCGTCGGCCACCATCAGCTGAAAAGCACGTGCGAACAGAAAATCGCCGACAAGAACGCTGGATTCATTCCCCCAAAGCGCATTTGCCGAGGCCTCGCCGCGGCGAAGGTCGCTTTCGTCGACAACGTCGTCATGAAGAAGGGTCGCCGTATGGATAAATTCGACACTGGCCGCAAGGCCGATATGGCGCGTGCCCTTATGGCCGCACATTCGCGATGCGACAAGAGTCAGCGCCGGGCGCAATCGTTTGCCGCCGGATGCGATGAGGTGCTGGGCAAGTTGGGGAATAAGGGGTGCCCGGCTTTGCAGATTTTCAAGAATGACCTGATTGACCGCGTTTAAATCGTCGCGGACCAGTGCGCTTATTTGCGCAAAGCCGGCGTGCGCCTTGCCCTCGGTGGCGTTAAGGCTTGCGGCATCAAGGTTGACGACGACTCCCACCTGAACCTCTATCCCTTGCGTTGCTTGACATGCGACCGGTCTGGCGAGCATAGAAGTCCCATTCCGCGTCGGTCAAGGCGCTTGTCGTCGAAAACGCCGGCCGCCCTGTCTTGAAAGGTTGAAGGCCATGAAAGAACTGCTGCGGTCAAACGAACCGGTGCTCCTTTCCTTGATGCTGGCAAGGCTGGAAACAGAAGGCATCGCGGCGGTTGTTCTCGACAGCCATATGAGCATTCTTGAGGGCAGTGCGGCGGCCATCCCAAGGCGGTTGATGGTGGCCGAGGCCGGTTTTTCCCGGGCCCGGGAAATTCTTCAGGAAGTGGAAGCGATTGCGGAATGAAAACAGCGCCTGAATGGAGCGAGGATGCGCTGCTTGATGGCCGCGTCAGCCTGGCCCAGGCCCAGGACGGCTATCGCGTGGCGATGGACACGGTTTTTCTTGCCGCCGCCGTGCCGGCAGGCGAGGGCGACCGGGTGTTGGACATCGGCACCGGCAGTGCCGCCGCCGCCCTTTGCTTGGCTCGGCGTGTTCAGGGCGTGGCGGTGGATGGCCTTGAAATTCAGGACGCCATGTGTCGCCTGGCGGAACGCAACATCGCCCTGAACGGCGTTGGCAATCGCGTGCGGGTTGTTGCCGGCGATCTGCTGGACCCACCAATCCCCTTTGCAGGGACCCCCTTCGCAAAGGCGGCCTATGATCATGTCATGGCGAACCCGCCGCATCTGGAAGCGGCAAAAGCCTTCCCGCCGGCGGCGGCAGACCGTGCCATCGCCCATGTCGAAGGCCGGGCGCGCCTGGCCGATTGGGTGCGTTTTGCGCTTCGCATGGCCAGGCCCGGGGCGACGTTGACCTTTCTGCATCGTTTTGACCGGTGCGAAGAATTGCTGGCGCTGCTGGCCGAGGGTGCCGGTGCGTTGCAGGTGCTGCCGCTTCTTCCCATGGCGGGAAAAACGGCCAAGCGCGTTCTCATTCAGGGGCGGAAAGGGGCTGCGTCCTCGCGGGACGTCCGCGACGGGCTGGTCCTTCACGAGCCGGACGGCAGCTATACCAAGCCCGCGCAAGCCGTGCTTCGCGCGGGCCACGCGCTGCGTCTGGATGCGGTGTGAGGGCGCTGGTTGGCAACCCGCCTTCCTCGCCTTATGTTTGCCAAGTCTACGCGTGGCTAGGCCGGGTCTGGATGGACGCCGGATTTAAGGATGAACGATGTTTGCACTTGGTCTTGTGAAGCTGCTTGTTGCCGGCGTCGTTCTTGGCGTTCTCTGGTATGTCTATCGGTGGTTTAGTGGGGTCGCCGGTCGTCGGCCGGACAAAGGCAAAGGCCCCGATGCGCTGGAAATGAAGGAATGCCCGGCCTGTGGCATTTATCGTCCGGTTCAGGGTGCGTTTGCCTGCGATCGCGACGACTGTCCCTATAAAAAGTAAGTAAAGCGGAACGGCGATGACGGCCCCTTCCTTTCAGGAACTCATTTTACGGCTTCAGACCTTCTGGTCGCAGGAAGGCTGCGTGTTGTTGCAGCCTTACGACATGGAAGTCGGTGCCGGCACCTTTCACCCGGCGACGACGCTGCGCTCCCTTGGGCCAAAACCATGGCGTGCAGCCTATGTTCAGCCATCGCGCAGGCCTTCGGACGGGCGCTATGGCGAGAACCCGAACCGTCTGCAGCATTACTACCAGTTTCAGGTGGTTCTAAAGCCATCCCCAAAGGACGTTCAGGAACTCTATCTGCGCAGCCTCAAACATCTTGGGATTGATCCGGCCTGCCACGACATCCGTTTTGTCGAGGACGATTGGGAAAGCCCGACCCTTGGTGCCTGGGGCCTTGGCTGGGAGGTCTGGTGCGACGGCATGGAGGTGACGCAATTTACCTATTTCCAACAGGTGGGCGGCATCGAATGCGATCCGGTTTCGGCTGAAATTACCTATGGGCTGGAACGTCTGGCAATGTACGTGCAGGGGGTTGAAAACGTCTTCGACCTTGACTGGAATGGCGCCGCTGGTGAGGCGCGCATGACCTATGGCGATGTGTTCCTTCGGAACGAACGTGAATATTCAGCCTATAATTTTGAACATGCAAATACGGAGCGCCTGTTGCATCACTTCGCCGACGTCGAGGCGGAATGCAAGGATCTGATCGTTCAGAAACTTTCCTTGCCGGCCTATGATCAATGCATCAAGGCCAGCCATATTTTTAACCTGCTCGATGCGCGCGGCGTCATCAGCGTGACCGAACGCGCGTCTTA
>CAYTAE010000195.1:0-3115 GCA_964435655.1 uncultured Rhodospirillaceae bacterium | reverse complement strand
TGCGCCCACATTCCAAAGGCAGGGGGTCGTCAAAAACAACCGTCTCGGCGTGAACGATCACGACGCCACCGCGATCAACGCATCCTCTTGGGGGTGCTGAAAAAAATACCCACCCGGAAAATCGACAACCGACGGCAGTGACGGCACCGGATTGTGCAACGGAAGCGTCAACACGCGCTCGTCCACTTCCAGCACAAGGCGCCGTTCGACAAGTCCGGCAAGCGCTGCTTCCGCTTCGCTTTCGGAAATGCCTTCACGGGCCAATTCGGCAAACAAACGAGAACGTGGCGGCGTCATCTCACCCGCTTCCAGGAGGCGTTTGGAAACGCCAACAAGACGGTGCGTAGCAGCGGTGGCGCAAAGCCGCGTGTCTTCAACCACCAACGCACCCGCATCTTCCCGCATCGTCAAAACCGGGAGGGCGCCCTCACGCCAGGCCATCACCCAGTCGCGCACCGCATTCCGGACCGCTTCAAGGCCCGGACGTTCCGTGGTTTCGCCATGCAGCAAGCTTCGGCCATGGTCCTGCCGACCTACCTCTTCAAAGAAATAGGCCTGATCTGCAAGCTCCCCCGGCGGCAATGGGTAGACGTACGAATAAAGTTCGCTTGGCGTAAGCTCCAAATCAAAGCGCGCCGCGTCGTTGAAATAAGGGCTATAGCGATCAAAACGCAACGCGGCGACACCCCCCGGCTGCAAATGGCTAAGCCACGGAATCCAGGCCGCCATTTCCCCATACCAGGCGTCGTCCTCACCGGGAAATTCGGTCAGAAGCGACCAGGAAACGCGCAACCCATATTGCCGGCACAGCCGCAAAAGACGCACATTGTTCCAGGCCGTCACGCCCTTTCGCATCAATTTCAGCACGTCGCTGTGCAGGCTTTCGATGCCGGGTTGAATCCAATTAACGCCGGCGGCAGCAAGCTGGCGAAGTTCACCCGGCTTCAGATTGGCTTTCGTTTCATAAAACAGATTAAGTCCGCGCTTCGAGGTGGCAAGTGCCGGCAGCAGAGTTTTCAGATAATTTGCGTCGAGAATGTTGTCGACGGCTTCCAGGCTGGAAATGCCGTACCGAGCAACCAACACGTCAATCTCGCCTAAAACCTGCGCCGCCGGCTTTGCCCGAAACGCCATGCTGCCACCGTTCAGGCCGCAAAAGGTGCAATGCTGCTTCATCCCCCACCAGCAGCCGCGGGCCGTCTCGATCGACAGGCCGGGGCGAATGTGTTTGCAATAGAGCGAATCGGCATGGGCCTGAAAATAATCGTCGTAATCAGGCAATGGCACGCTTGCCATGTCCTGGGTCGTCGCACGAGGAAGTCCATCGCCATTCCCAGTCTGTGGATAGCCCTGGGCGCGGTGCACCGGCCCAAAAACACCTTCGGGAAGATCCGCCGCCGAAAGATCGGCCCCATCGCGCAAGACATCCCGGCAAAGTTGGGCAATCAATCCGTCCGCTTCGCCAGAGACGACGTAATCCACCCAGGGAAATGCCTGATGGGTGGCTCGCCCCATAACGGTTTCGCAATTCGCGCCACCCAGCATGGTCACCACACCCGGCGCGCGTTCCTTGATCCGGCGCAGAAGCGCCAAAGCCGCCACATGCTGCTGAAACGTCGAAGTCGCCCCAACAATTGCCGGGCGGGTCGCCAACACCTTGTCGGCAGCCCAATCGACAAAGTCCGGGATCTGTTTCCGCAATTCCGAAAACCGCGCCGTCAGGGCCTCGGGGTCCTGATCCTTGGTAAGCGCGCGATTGCGCGCCATCAGCCTTTCGAGATAACGCGCATGGTCCGTTTCAAAATCCGGAAAGGCGACGCCACTGAACAACCAGTCTGCAAGCAAATCTTCCGTGCGCACCTTTTCGAACAGGCGATACGTCTCCATCCCGACAAAGTCGAGAAACAGCAAATTGGGATAAAAGGCTTTTGCGCGCAAGCCATCCTGGGAAAGCGCCGCCTTTAATTGGCCAAGGGCAATCGAAGGCCGTTGCACGGCCGCATATGGCATGGAGACCAGCGCCACGTCGATTGCATCCCCGACCGCATCAACAGGCCCCGTTGTCGGATCAATCCCCAAGCCCAAAGAATTTATCCTCCACCCGGTTGCGGTAAGCCTCCGGGTCCTGATACGCGACCGGCAGGGCAAGCACTTTGGCGGTCAGCCCTCCGGTGGCGGCATATAAATCGGCGGCAGCCAAAACCACTTCGCGTTCGGCCTTTTCAATGGCAAGCATGGCATTTAAGTGACTGGCGCGAACGTCTAAAAATTCCCGCATGCTTGTGGAACCCCGACGCAGCAAATAGGCCACGCCCTCTTTGGCTTTTCCGGATTCAACCAACCTTTTCCGGTTGATGGCGACAATCTGCTGCGCCGAGAAAAGCGTCTCCCAGGCACTGTTGACCTGACTTTCGACAGTCAATTCCACCGCCCGCAAGGTCATGCGCGCGCCAAACAGATTTTGCTTTGCCGCCCGCACGCGCGAATGATTGCCACCCCCTTCATAAAGCGGCATGGTCATGCGCAGGCCATAACTCCACGTATTCTCGCTGTCGATTTCGTCATACGCGCCGGCATTGCCGGTATAGCGAGACTTGTCCCTTTCGTGGGTATAACTGTGAAAGAGACTGACTTCAGGCAGCAAAACGCCGGTTAAGCTCCGCAGCCTTGCTTCACTGGTGCGAATGCGGCTCGCCGCTGCACGAAGATCCGGGTTCCGCGCCTTGGCAAGGGACAGCGCCGCTTCGCGTGAGACCGGCAAATTTGAAAATCTTGGCCAATGGTTCAGCTTCTGGGGCGCCACCGTTACAACCGCCTGAAAGCGACCATGGGCCACACCGCGCTGACCAATGGTCTGGGCGCGTTGCGCTTCGGCCTGGGTCAGCGAATCGCGAAGCTGAGCCAAATCAATCGTGGTGCGTTGCTGGGCCGCGACCATCTCGATCAATTCTTTTTCGAGTTTGCGAAGGCCATTGACCTCTTCCCCCGCAATGTCAACAAGGGTGCGGTAAAGCACGACGTCGGCATAGGCCGTGACGACCTCTTTAAGGATTTGCTGTTCGATGGCCATGTAATCGGCTTCGGCCTTCGTAATCTCGGCGCGGGCCTCACGAAT
>CAYTAE010000194.1:0-3132 GCA_964435655.1 uncultured Rhodospirillaceae bacterium | reverse complement strand
GCCATCGGCAAATTGTGTCGAGACGTTCTGCATGACGATCGCGCTGTCCACGCGGTCTAGAAATTTTGCCGCTGC
Source organism: uncultured Rhodospirillaceae bacterium (assembly GCA_964435655.1). Taxonomy (GTDB): domain Bacteria; phylum Pseudomonadota; class Alphaproteobacteria. Next base: position 3,057 of record CAYTAE010000194.1, on the reverse strand, counting down.
GTCCTCATCCTCGGTCACGATTGAATCCGTATGCTGCGAACCATAATGATTGATGTGTGCAATCGCCGCGTCCACGTCATCGACCACGCGCACGGAAAGGATTGTATCTAGATATTCCGTCGTCCAATCCGCTTCCGTCGCCGCCTGGGCCGCCGGATAAAGCGCGCGTGTTTTTTCGTCGCCGTTTACCGCACAACCGGCCTTCGTCAGGTCGTCCAGAACCAGCGGCAAAAACCGTTCCGCAACGGCCGCATCGATCAAAAGCGTTTCCATCGCGCCACAAATACCGGGACGGCGCATCTTCGAATTGACTGCAATCGTACGCGCCTTTTCCAGATCGGCGGCGCGATCAATAAAGACGTGGCAAATGCCATCCAGATGCCGGAAGACAGGGATCTGGCTTTCCCGGATCACGCGTTCGATCAACGATTTGCCACCACGCGGCACAATCACGTCAATCGTCTCAGTCATCCGAAGCATCTCGCCAACGGCGGCGCGGTCCCGGGTGGGCACAATCTGTATGGCAGCCGCCGGCAAATCGGCAAGTTTCAACCCGTGCTGCAACGCCTTTAGAATGGCGGCAGCCGAATGAAAACATTCGGACCCGGGGCGAAGAACAATGGCATTGCCCGCCTTCAGGCACAGGCCGGCGGCGTCCGCTGTAACATTTGGACGCGCCTCAAAAATCACACCGATGACACCAAGGGGAACGCGCACACGGCGAATGCGAAGACCGTTCGGACGCGACCATTCTGCCAACACGTCGCCAATCGGATCGGCCAAGGCGGCAATCGCTTCAAGGCTGGCCGCCATGGCCTCGACACGCGGCGCGTCGAGTTGCAGCCGATCCAGAAAAGCCTTGGTTATTTCCGGCTGCTGTTTTGCTTCGGCAACGTCTTGCTCATTCGCCGCAAGAATTTCGGCAGCGGCGGCACGAATGGCGGCGGCGGCGGCCAGAAGTGCTGCGGTTTTTGCTTTTTCAGGCGCGCGCGTCAACGCATCGGCGGCGCTACGCGCGTCCCGGCCAAGGGCGGCCATGCGGCCGCGCAAGTCATCTTCCATATTGGGTTTTGCTACGCTCAACGCGCGTATCCTCCTGGGTTCAACACAGCACGAGGTCGTCGCGATGGATCATTTCATCGCGCCCACGGTAGCCGAGAAGGGCTGCAATATCACGGCTTTTGTGGCCAAGAATGCGCGCCGCATCCACCGATGAATAGGCGATAAGCCCGCGCGCAATTTCTTTGCCATCCTGTCCCTGTACGACGACCGTATCGCCGCGCGCAAAACAGCCTTCCACCCGGGTAACGCCGGCAGGCAGCAGGCTTTTGCCGTCTTTTAACGCCGCCGCCGCGCCCGCATCGACCGTGACATTGCCGCACGGGCGAAGCCCGCCTTCGATCCATTGTTTGCGCGCCTGCTTTGGCCCCGAAGAGGGCAGAAACCACGTGCATTTGGCGTTCGCGTCCAGAGCCTGCAAAGGGTGCAGGTCACGACCATCTGCAATCACCATCCGGCAACCGGCCGCCATGGCGATGCGCGCGGCCTGCAATTTTGTCACCATGCCGCCGGTGCCATAGGCCACCGTCGTTGTCCCGGCCATCGCTTCAATCTCGGGCGTGATGTCACGCACCTCGTCCAGATGATGTGCCTCGGCATGGCATTTCGGATCGGCGCTATAGAGGCCATCAATATCGGAAAGCAGAACCAGCGTATCGGCGCTGACCATCTGGGCAACGCGCGCCGCCAGGCGATCGTTGTCGCCAAAACGGATTTCTTCCGTCGTTACGGTGTCGTTTTCGTTGATGACCGCAATGGCACCAAGGGCCAGTAGCGTGTTCAACGTTGTCCTGGCGTTCAGATAGCGTCGGCGTTCTTCGGTGTCCTCCAATGTCAGCAACACCTGGGCAATGGTGATGTTGTGCGCCGCCAACGCTTTCTGCCAAGCATGGGCAAGGCGCGCCTGCCCAGCGGCGGCGGCGGCCTGATATTCCTCCAGCCGAAGCGTGCCCAACCCAAGGCCGAGCGGCGCGCGCCCAACGGCAATCGCACCCGACGAAACGATAAAAATTTCCCGACCCTGTGCTTGCCATGCCGCAAGATCGGCGGCGATAGCATCCAGCCAGTCCTGACGAAGCCCGCCACCGTCTTTTGCCATAAGAAGGGCGGACCCGATCTTGATGACGATCCGTTTTCCTTTTTCCATGCCTTTGACAAGACGATAGGCGTGGGTTGCATCGCTCATGGTGACCACGCTTCTTTCTGTCCGGAAGATGCATCCGCCGCAACATTTCGGATGTCGAAAAGAAGACGCGCCAGCACATCGTCCACATGGGTCTTCGTAGCGGTTGAAAGTGCGGACACCTCTTTATTTGCCGCCTTCGCAAGCGCCTCGCATTGCCGGGTGATTTCTTCCGGCGTCAGCAAATCGCATTTGCTTAAAGCAACAACCTCCTTCTTTTCGGCCAGGCCATGACCATAACGGATAAGTTCTTCCCGAATGGTCCGGTAGGCAAGGGCAACATCATCCTGGGTGCCGTCGACCAGATGAAACAGCACGCGGCAGCGCTCGATGTGACCAAGAAAGCGGTCGCCAAGGCCGACACCTTCATGGGCACCTTCGATCAAGCCCGGGATATCGGCCAGCACAAATTCCTCACCCGCCGTATAGACAACGCCAAGCATGGGTTTCAGCGTTGTAAAGGGATAGGCCGCAATTTTTGGCCGTGCATGAGTCACGGCGGCAAGAAAGCTGGACTTGCCTGCATTCGGAAGTCCGACAAGCCCAGCATCCGCCAAAAGCTTCAGACGAATCCAGACCCACTTCTCCTGACACACGCCACCCGGCGTCGATTGACGCGGCGCCTGATTCGTCGAAGACTTGAAATGCACATTGCCACGCCCACCGCCGCCACCGGAAAGCAGCTGGCAAATTTGCCCCGCCTTCGTAAAATCGGCAATCAGCGTTTCGTTGTCTTCTTCAAAAATCTGAGTGCCGACGGGCAGCGCCAGAACCATGTCTTTGCCGCCTCGGCCCGTGCGTTCACGCCCCGATCC
>CAYTAE010000193.1:0-3138 GCA_964435655.1 uncultured Rhodospirillaceae bacterium | reverse complement strand
TATGCTGTTGATCGCGCCCTTCTCTGCGCAATCATGCATCAGGAATCCGCTTTCAACGTTCGGGCAAAAAGCCCGGCCGGCGCCCATGGCCTGATGCAATTGATGCCGCGCACGGCCAATTTGATGGTTCGCGGACGGCCGTTTTCTGGCGTCCGGCGTAAAAATTTATATCAGCCGGAACTGAATCTTTCGATCGGACAGAAATTTATTCTGCGACTTCTTAAAAACGAAAGAGTGCAGGGCAATCTGTTTCTTTTGACCGCATCTTACAATGCCGGCCTGGGCCGCGTGACGCGTTGGCAGAAAAGAATGCCCCAGGACAATGACGCGCTTCTTTTTATTGAAAGCCTTCCTTCCAGAGAAACGCGCATTTTTGTAAAACGCGTTTTTCGAAATCTCTGGGTCTATCGCAACCGTTTGCAGCAACCGGCGCCGTCCCTTGATGCAATCCTTGGCGGCGAATGGCCAAGCTATGTAGCGCTGGACAATCTGAGGGACGGAAACGAGGTGGCTGAACATGGCGATTGATGAATCCCAGACATTCATTCCCGTGAACATCGCAATCCTGACCATTTCGGATTCACGCAATGAAACAACGGACAAATCCGGCGATGTGCTTGTCGAGAAGGCAACCAAGGCGGGCCATGACATAGTCCAGCGCGCCATTGTTCATGATGACATCGCAGCGATCACCGCCAAGCTTCGGACGTGGATCGCCGACCCTTTGGTGGATTGCATCATCGCCACCGGCGGCACCGGACTGACGGGGCGCGACGTAACGCCGGAGGCCTTTCGCACGGTCTATGAGAAAGAGATTGAAGGCTTTGGCGAACTTTTTCGCGCCCTTAGCTATGAAAAAATCGGCACCTCGACCATTCAGTCCCGCGCCACGGGCGGCGTTGCCGGCAACACTTTCCTGTTTGCACTGCCCGGTTCGCCGGGGGCCTGCAAGGATGGCTGGGAGGGCATTTTGCGCTGGCAATTGGACAGCCGTTATCGCCCCTGCAATTTTGTCGAGATCATGCCTCGCCTTCAGGAACGCTAGCTTTTAATTTTTGGCGTTGGCGCCAACGGCGATAGTCCGATTCCGTATCAACATCCTCGCGGCTGACAAGCTGTGCAACGCGAAGATGGGAAAGATTGCCAAGGGTGTCCGCCAGCGCATGGGGCGAGGACCAGCGCACCCCCCGAAAGGGATGGAAGGGAAGCACCCGGCGGCGAAACCCGACAAGCCAGTACCCGCCATCGGGGGACGGACCAAAGACGGCATCGTGATCGTCAAGGGCGCGAAAAGCGTCGCGGATATCGCCTGGCGTAATGTCGGGAATGTCCGAACCGATCAGGACAACCGGCCCGGGCGACACATTTTGAAAAACCCGCGCCATGCGTTGGCCAAGATCGCCCGCACCCTGCCCCATCCGGCGTGCGCGTTTGGCATATGGCCAGACACAAGAAATTCCCCCAACATTGTCGGGCGTCAGAAAAAGCCAGAGCCGCCAATGGGGATGAGAAAGTTTTTTTAGCATGGCCGCCGTCGTCTGACGGTGAAAGCGCAACGCCGACACATTGCCAATTTGGCAGGCAAGCCGACGCTTGACCCGGCCCAGACGCGGGGCTTTTGCAAAAAGAACCAGATGGCCCTGGCGTCTCATCCGTAAAGACGGCGAAGCGGCCCGGAAGGCACGCCTAGAAAATAAAGGGTGAGGCAAAGAAAATTACGCAGCGAGCGCCGCCAATAGCCGCCCCGCTCGTAACGTTCTGCCGAGGTTGTCAGGGGCGCATCGAGCATGCGCAGTCGCGCGCGGCCCAAACGGCGGACAAATTCGACATCTTCCATGATCGGAAGCGACGCAAAGCCACCCATGGCGTCGTACAGGGCGCGCGAGAGGAGCAACCCCTGATCCCCATAAGGCAGCCCGAGGAGACGGCAACGCAGTGCAACGATTTTTTCCAGCCGCCGCGCCGCAGGCGCTTCGCTGGCAAGGGCAAAGCGGCAGGCCGCCGCCAGGCCGGCCTTTTCCGGCGCGTCAAGAAATGCCGCAACCGCGACCGCCCATTGCCGCGACGGCACGCTGTCCGCATGGAGAAAAAAAAGCCACTGCCCATTTGCAACATCTGCACCCGCGCGTAGCTGACTGCCACGACCGGGTGGCATGCCTGCAGGTGGCGTTGTAATTTTGGCACCAAAGCGTTTCGCCATCGCGACCGTGTCATCCGTCGAACCGCCATCGGCAACGATCACTTCACAAGCAAGGCCGCTGTCGCGCAACCCCGTAAGAGTCGCTTCAAGATGGGCGGCCGCATTCCAGGTGGGCAGAACAACGCTGAGCGAGGGCCGTTGCGGCATGTGCGACATGTGCGGCCTGTGTGACATGGAGAAAAACGCGTCTGGTTTTTCCTGTTTAGCACAGAAGCGCCGTCACCATGTAACCTTGGCCGATCGCCTTGATGGATCCGTGCTAGCATCCTCTGGCAAAACCGCGTGGAGCAAAACGGTGCCGGACTTTTCCCTTGAAGCGGACATTGCCGGCCGGGTCGCCGGAATTGATGAAGTCGGCCGCGGCCCCCTGGCCGGGCCGGTTGTTGCCGCCGCCGTCGTCCTTGACCCCGCCACCTTCCCAGAAGACCTCTGCCCTTTGGTGCAGGATTCAAAACGGCTGACGCCAAAACGCCGCGAACAGGTTTTGGCAAGGCTGTTTTCCCTTGGCGCGAGCATCGACATTGGCATCGGCGCGGCCAGCGTTCGGGAAATCGATCGCCTGAACATCCTGAACGCGACGATGCTGGCCATGACGCGCGCCGTCGCGGCGTTGAAAATTGCACCTCACCTAGCTCTTGTCGATGGCAATCGAGCCCCGTGCCTTGCCTGTCCGGTGCGCACCGTCGTACGTGGCGACGGGATCAGCCTTTCCATCGCCGCCGCATCCATCGTCGCCAAGGTCACCCGCGACCGGCTGATGGCGCGGCTGGCGCAACGCCACCCGGCCTATGGCTGGGAACGGAACGCCGGCTATGGCACGGTGAAACATCGCGACGCCCTTTTTGCCCATGGGGTCACCCCACATCACAGGCGTAGCTTCCGGCCCATCCCCCATATCTTGAGTCTCGCGGAAATTCACGCCTAACATATTGATTCAA
>CAYTAE010000192.1:0-3157 GCA_964435655.1 uncultured Rhodospirillaceae bacterium | reverse complement strand
GGAAGCGATTGCAGACCCCCTTCGTTCAGGGCGCGCGCACCATAGGAAATGCGCGTGGCCCCCTCGAAGGTCGGACGAATTTTTGGATGCGATTTAAAGCGCTGAAATTCCTCATAGGGACTTAAATAAGGGTTCGCATAATCAAGGCCGACAACAAAGCCGACCGCGACCTGGCAATTTTCCAGATGGTAGAGAAAGGACCCGCCATAGACGTCCTGCGTTAAAGGCCAGCCCGCCGTATGAATGACATGGCCCGGACGATGTTTTTCCGGCGCAACCTCCCAAAGCTCTTTAATGCCAAGGCCATAGGTCTGTGGCTCCGCATCCGCGCTCAGGGAAAAACGCGCCATCAAATCCTTGCCCAGACTTCCCCGGCAGCCCTCGGCGAAGAAGGTCGTTTGCGCGTGCAGCTCGATGCCCGGTTGGTAGGTGGCAAGCTTTTCCCCATCCGCGCCAATTCCCATGTCGCCGGTCGCCACGCCCTTTACGCTGCCGTCGTCATTGGTCAGAATTTCGGCAGCGGCAAAGCCCGGATAAATCTCGACCCCCAGCGCTTCCGCCTGACTTCCCAGCCAACGGCAGAGGCTGCCAAGGCTGATGATATAATTGCCGTGATTGTGCAACGTCGGCGGCAACAGGAAAGTGGGAAAGGAAAACCCGCCTTTCTCGGAAAGGAAAAGAAATTTTTCAGACGTCACCGGCGTTTTGATTGGCGTGTCCTGCGTCTTCCAATCCGGAAACAGTTCGTTTAACGCGCGCGGATCCAACACCGCGCCAGACAGAATATGCGCGCCGATTTCCGAGCCCTTCTCAAGAAGACAGACACTAAAATCCTTGCCCGTTTCCGCACAGAGCTGCCGGACCCGGATCGCCGCCGCAAGACCGGCCGGACCGGCACCAACAATAACGACGTCATAGGCCATCGATTCGCGTTCCATCGCGTTCCTCAATCCTTTCCCGCCCACCGGCACCCAACAAAACCAGCCATCAACCTAACATGATGCGCAGATTAAGGGGGACATGCTAGGCTTCCCCCATGAAAAAAACGGGAAGCAACGTTGCGCAGCTTCGCTGGCTAATCGAAGCGGGCGCCGACGAAGCCGTCGGCAACCAGCCGCGAAACCGTTACCAGGAGAACGCCGGGGCCGTACCACCCAAGACCGCGCCGCCCGAGACCACATCGCCCGAGACCACATCGCCCGAGGCGGGCAGCGCCCACAGCCTTGCCGATGCCGCAAAGAATTTGGAAGAACTGCGCCAGGCGCTTCTTCTTTTCAAGGGATGCAATTTGAAAGAAACAGCAAAGCTTGTCTTTGCAGATGGCAACCCGAAAGCCAAAGTGATGCTGATCGGCGAAGCGCCGGGTGCCGAAGAAGACCGCCAGGGCCTGCCCTTTGTCGGCCCAAGCGGCAAGCTGCTTGACCAGATGCTGGCGGCAATCGGGCTGGACCGGACCTCCGTTTACATTGCAAATGTCCTTTTCTGGCGCCCGCCCGGCAACCGCCAGCCGGCCCCGGCAGAGATTTCGGCCTGCCTGCCCTTCGTTGCCCGTCATATCGAACTTGTGGACCCGGACATGCTTGTGCTTCTCGGCGGCTCGGCCGCAAAAACGCTGATGGCGCGAAACGAAGGAATCATGAAGCTGCGCGGAAAATGGTTTGAATATGAAAGCCCGGGGATGAGCCGGCCAATCCCGGCGATTGCCAGCTTCCACCCCGCTTATCTTTTGCGTTCGCCAATTCAAAAACGCATCGCCTGGGCCGATTTTCTGGAAATCCAGACGAAGCTTGGGCCCACCCATTGACGCCCGCCAAAGCCTTGCCGACGGCTTCGGATTCCGTTAAGGGAAGCGCTATGTTCAGGCAACCCTCCCTGTTTCGGACGCGCGTCACGGCCAGGTCTGGAAAATGTCTCCTGGCCGGCCTTCTTCTTACCGTGTTTGGCGTCGTCTCTTTTGGTGGCAGCGTTTTTGGCGCAACCCGCGCCGAAGCCCTCGCCGAACCGACGACTTCCACTACGCCTCACGCCATTTTTGCGCCGGTCCTGTCACCGAACGACCAGCAACGCTATCGAAAAATTTTCGCCCTGCAGAAAGAAGGCAAATGGCCCGCCGCCGACCGGCAGATAAAAAAACTCGAAAACCGGCTGCTGCTTGGCCACCTTCTGGCGCAACGCTACCTGCACCCGACGGCCTATCGTTCAAAATTTACCGAGCTGCGGCGTTGGCTTGACCGTTACGCAGACCATCCCGACGCCCGGCGCATTTACAAACTGGCGCTGCACCGGAAACCAAAAAACACACGCGCGCCGAAACGGCCCATTGGCGTTTACATCACCGGCATGGAAAAGCTTGGCGCAAGGTCGGAAACAGGCCCGACCCGTTCGGCAAAAGCGCAGCGTGTTTTTCGTAAATTACGGTCACAAGTCCGCCACCGGTTGCGCAAGGGCCTGCCGAAAAGCGCCGAAACCGCGCTGGCAAACCAACGCACGAACCGCCATTTAAGCAGCATCGACCATGATCGTCTGCAAGCCCTGATCGCCACTGGCTATCTAAGCCAGGGCCAGAACAAAAAAGCCCACGCCATGGCGGTCGCCAGCCTGAAAAATTCCGGCGCGGCTCTCGGCACAACCTTTGCCGATGCCCATTGGACAGCTGGACAGGCCGCATGGCGGCTTCATTTGTTCGACGTCGCAGCGATCCATTTTCAGACGCTGGCGACACTCGAAAATATTGCACCCGCCTTGAAAACGGCTGGTGCCTTCTGGGCCGCCCGCAACGAACTGATTGAGCGGCGCCCGCAAAATGTCAGCCGCTGGCTGACCATGGCCGCCGATTATCCCCAGGCTTTCTACGGCATCCTCGCTCGCCGGGCGCTTGGCTTTAAAGCCGATTATCGCTGGGACATCCCGCATCTTACCCGCGAAGATGCCGGGCGCATTGAAGCGACGACGCGCGGCGTCCGGGCCATTGCCCTGCTTGAAATCGACCAGGCCTATCGAGCAGAACGCGAACTGCGCGCCGTTGCCGCCAAGCCGGAACTTGCCCGTCCGGTTCTGGCCCTTGCCGCCCGGTTCCGTCTGCCTTCGCTTTCCTTGCGTCTTTCCGGCCTGTTGAACGACGGCGAAGGCCACCCCGGGGTGGCCTATCCGATCCCGC
>CAYTAE010000191.1:0-3177 GCA_964435655.1 uncultured Rhodospirillaceae bacterium | reverse complement strand
GACGTCTTCCGCCTCAAGGGGTGGCAAAACGGCGCCATCCTCTTCCTCTGACGTTTCTGCATCTTCCGGCAACAGGCTTTCCTCGCCCGCCCGGTCGGCATAAATCGAAATCGCCGGCCGCTGATCCAGCAGACCCGCCGCCTTCAATTCCTCAATGCCAGGCAGATCATCGCGGCTAGACAGACCAAAATGACTGTAAAACAGGTCCGTCACCCCCCAGGTCATCGGACGGCCCGGCGTTTGGCGCCGCCCCATCGGACGTATCCATTCCGCCTCTAACAATTGGTCGAGGGTTCCCCGGCTCAAAGCGACGCCGCGAATTTCTTCGATTTCGGCGCGTGTAATTGGTGCATGGTAGGCAATGATTGCCAACGTCTCTTTCGCTGCACGGGAAAGACGTCGCTTTATCTCTTTTTCAATCCGCAGCATTCCGGCCAGATCCGGTGCCGTGCGAAAGGCCCATTTGCCGCCGACCTGAACCAGGGTAACGCCCCGGTTCGCGTAAGCCCGACGCAAGGTTTCAAGAAGACTCGGCAGCTCAACGTCGTTTGGCAATTGTTGAGCCAGCGTTTTGTTGTCCAGGGGTTCCGATGCCGCAAACAGGACGGCTTCGAGAATGCGTAAATGTGGATTGAGGCCAATGCTTGCGTCGTTGCCATCGCCCTGGGAAGGTTGATTCAAACCAGTGGTCATTTTGCGTCTGTCGCCTTGCGAATGTAGAGGGGGCCAAAATTTTGTTCCTGGCGGAGTTCGGCCTTGCCGATACGCGCCAGTTCCAGACTCGCCGAAAAAGTTGAGGCAATCGCCGAACGCAGACGAATGCCACCTTCCGGCGTATCTGGAAGATAGGTCATCAGCGTTTGCCAATCGGGCATTGCGCCCAGCATGTTGGAAAGGCGTTCAAGGGCCATTTCCATCGAAAACAGGCCCATCGCTTCGATGTGAAGGGCACCGGACGTCTCGCGCTGCTGGATATCCGCATAGCTTCGCAGCAGATCGTGCAGCGAAAGAACATAGACGGAGGTCCCGATAACCGTAATGCCTTCCGGGTCCCCCCGAGCAAAAACGTCTCGTCCCAATTGCGGTCGTTCAAACAATTGCTGGCTGGCCGCCTGCATCGCCTCCAGACGGCGCAACTGGAACGCCAACGCCTCAGCCATTTGCGCGGCGGTTGGCTCTTCTCCACCCTCTTCCGGTTCCGGCAGCAGCAATTTTGATTTCAGATAAGCAAGCCAGGCCGCCATCACAAGATAATCGGCAGCCAATTCAAGGCGTTCACGACGCGCATGCACCATAAAATCCAAATATTGGTTGGCCAGGTCCAAAATTGAAATTTGGGAAAGGTCGAGCTTTTGTTCGCGGGCCAGCGTCAGCAGGACATCGATCGGGCCTTCGAACCCGCTCAAATTCAGGACAAACTGGCCATCCGCGTTCATGACCGGCGATGTCTCGAAGCTTTCTTCCGTAACCAACCGCTCGAACCCCTATCCCAGCCCCGCGAGAAAAACGATCACGCGAAGCACGTTTTCAGCCGGGACAAGCACCAGCCAAGAGAACAGGTTCAGGTTAACGCCGATTGCGTTTCCAAGCATCGGCAAAATGAAAAGAAATGCCAAAAGAATCGGAATACCCACACGCTCCAACCGCGCCAACGGCATCGCCAGCGTGTCCGGCAGCAGCCCGACGAGCACCCGGCCGCCATCCAATGGTGGCAGAGGCAGCATATTAAAAACAGCCAATATTACATTGATAAATATTGCATTTTCAAAATTTGTTGCCAGCCATTCCTGGCTTGATTCCGGAAAAACAGGAAGGAGGTGGAAGGCCATGGCGGCACAAAGAGCAAGCAACAGGTTCATCCCAGGCCCAGCGGCCGCAACCCAGATCATGTCCCGTTTTGGATGGCGTAGACGGGAAAAATTAACCGGCACCGGCTTTGCGTAACCGAACAAAATCGGCGAATGGACAAGCAGCAACAGCGCTGGCAGCAACAGCGTGCCAAAGCGATCGACGTGGCGGAATGGATTGAGCGTGACGCGACCGGCGCGCAAAGCGGTATCGTCGCCAAAGCGAAGCGCCATAAAGCCGTGGGCCGCTTCATGGAGAGTAATGGCCAGCAAGACCGGCAACACCCATACAGATGCCGTGTAAAGGGCGCTTGTCGCTTCTTCCATCATGCCTCGCCCAGGCATTCCGCAAGGCGCGCCCTTACGTCATCCATGTCCGCGTCCGTCCTTGTCTCTGTCCGCATGGCTTCCGCGCGCGCAAGGCGTGCCTGTGCGTCTGGCGCAAGCGAGCCAACCACCGTGGCCAAAACCGCCATTTCCTCAAGCTTGCCATTGCAATGCAAAACCAGGTCGCAACCGGCGCCAAGGGCCGCCCGGGCGCGGTCGGCCAGCCCGCCTTCCAGGGCATTCATCGAAATATCGTCCGTCAATAAAAGCCCATCGAACCCGATTTGCCCGCGAACAACCTTCTGAACGACAGTTTTTGAGAGCGTGGCCGGCGTTTTCGGATCAAAGGCCCGATAGACGATATGGGCCGTCATCGCCAATGGCATGTCGGCAAGGGCGCGAAAGGGCAGAAAATCCGTCGCTGCAAGCTCGTTGCTTGCCACCGTAACTTCAGGTAACGCCTTGTGGCTATCGACCTTGGCGCGGCCATGGCCAGGAATATGTTTCACTACCGGCAGAACGCCGCCGGCAAGGAGCCCCTCGCACATGGCGCGGCCCAGGACAGCCGCTTGCTCTGCACCCCCCCCAAAAGCACGATCCCCGATGATCGGGTCTGCGTGCGATGTCGGCAGGTCCAACACGGGCGCGCAATCCACCGTGATTCCAAGGTCGAGCAATTCGCCCGCCAGCAGCCGCGCATTCAGCCATACGGCCTGGGATGCGGCCGCGGCGTCCGTCCTGGCAAGGGCACCAAATCGCGCCGCCGGTGGGGGCACGCGCCAATGGGAGGCCGGCAGCCGGCATACCCGGCCCCCTTCCTGATCGATTAGGATAGGAACCGTCGCGTGCCCGACACTGGCTTTCAAATCGGCAACCAGAGCGCGCAACTGGGTAGGTGTGGCGCAATTGCGGCCAAAAAGGATGAAGCCTAAGGGCTGGACTTCGGAAAAAAAGCGTCGCTCGTCCGCTTCAAGGACCAAACCACGGCACCCGAAAACAAGCG
>CAYTAE010000190.1:0-3231 GCA_964435655.1 uncultured Rhodospirillaceae bacterium | reverse complement strand
GGACGACACACTGGATGATTGTTTTGTTGTTGCCCTTCTTCTTGGCATTGCCTATAGCGCGAATATCGGCGGCCTCGGCACGTTGATCGGAACGGCGCCAAACGCAATTTTTGCGGCGTTTCTGTTGCAAAATTATGGCGTTGAAATCGGTTTTGCGACCTGGATGATGGTCGGCATCCCCCTGGCCGTCGCCCTCCTTGTCCTGACCTGGCTAATCTTAACGCGGATTGCCTTTCACGTCAGCGACACCCCAATCGCCGGGGCGGACAAATTAATCCGAGAGGAACTTCAAAGCCTTGGCGCCATGAGCCGGGGTGAAAAGCTTACCACCGGCGTTTTTCTGATGGTCGTGGTGCTTTGGATTTTTCGCCCCGTCATCGCGTTGCAATTGCCGTCCCTTTCGTTAACCGACGCCGGCATTGCCATTTTCGGCGCCCTTCTTCTTTTTCTTCTTCCCGTAAATTTACGAAAAAGCGAATTTGTCCTCGATGTCACATGGGTAAAACGCATTCCCTGGGGCGTGCTGTTGCTGTTCGGTGGCGGGCTATCCCTTGCCGCCGCAATCAGCCACACCGGCCTTGCCACCGCCATTGGCGACGCCATGTCAGGGGTCGAGACACTTCCCATCCTTCTCGTTATCGCGGGCGTTGTCACCGTTATCATTTTTCTAACAGAGCTCACCAGCAACACGGCAACGACGGTGACGTTTCTGCCGGTTCTTGCCGGCCTCGCCATCGGCATGGGCGAGAACCCCATCCTTCTTGCCTTTCCCGCCACGGTGGCGGCAAGCTGCGCCTTCATGATGCCGGTCGCAACCCCACCAAATGCCATTGTGTTTGGCAGCGGCATGTTGACGGTGCCACAAATGGCCCGCACCGGATTTCTTCTTAATTTGATCGGGATTGCCCTGTTGACGCTTTTTTCCTACGCCGTGATGGGGTCGCTTCTTGGCGTAGAAATTGGCGTGCTTCCGGAATGGGCCATCGCGAAGACCGCCGGTTAAAAAGCGTCCAGATCGCCAGCCTTTGGGTCAAAGCCAAAGGCTTCCCAGCTTGCCCGCAAATCTTCCGGCAAGGGCGCGACGACCTGTATTTTTCCCTTCCGGGGATGCAGGAATTCAATCTCGGAGGCATGCAGGTGCAACCGCCCGGCAATGCCCTTGCCATCGAGCCTGGCTTCCGGCCCGCCATATTTGAAGTCCCCCAGGATCGGCACCTCCATCGCGGCACAATGCACCCTCAATTGATGCGTGCGGCCCGTTAATGGCATCAAGGCCAGCCACGCCACTTTGCGCCCGGCCTTATCCAGTACCGTATATTGGGTTTTTGCGGCCTTTCCCCCGGTAACGTTGGCAACGACCTGCTCGCCCTTGCCTACGGGGCGTTTTGCAAGGGCCATCGCCATTTCCCCGGTCTCCGGCTTTGGCACACCACCAACCAGCGCCCAGTAAATCTTCCGAACGGTCTTTTCGCGAAAGGCCGTCGTAAGCCAGGCGGCCGCAGTAGGCGTACGCGCAAGCACGAGGACGCCGCTGGTATCCCGGTCAAGGCGATGGACGAGACGCGGCCTGTCTTTTTTTTCAAAACGAAGCGCTTCCAGCATGCCATCAAGATGCCGAAGGGTTTTCGTCCCCCCATGAACAGCGAGGCCTGCCGGCTTATTCAGGACAAGCACGTCTTCGTCCTGATAAAGGATGCTTTCGCGAAGCTGTTTTGCATCGGCCGCCGATACCGACAGCGTTTTTCGTGCGGGTCGCCGCTGAGGGTCTATCTGAAAAGGCGGCACACGAATTTTTTGCCCTTCTTCCAGGCGCAATCCCGCTTTTACACGCTGGCCATCGACACGGACCTGCCCTTTGCGAAGCAGCTTCTCCAAAAGCGTGTGTGAAAGCTCTGGAAAGCGCCGCCGGAACCAGCGGTCGAGACGAAGTGCCTTTTCATCCGCCTCTACGACGAGAAAGCGAACCTCGCTCATGCAATCTGACGCATCAGATACATGCCCGCCCCAAAGGCGAGAACGGCAAGCGCAACCGAAAGCAGCGCATAAAGCAACGCCAGCCAGATTTGGCCACGTTCAAACAGATAGACGACATCAAGAGAAAACGTCGAAAAGGTCGTGAAACTGCCCAGTACGCCAACGACGAGAAAAGCGCGCAGCGTTGCGTCCACTTGCCAGGCGAGCGCCATCCCTTCAATCAACAGGCCGAGAATGAAAGAGCCCACCACATTTACAAAAAGCGTCGCATAGGGAAACCCCATGCCCAGAAATTGGGTAACGACGCCCATGGCCAGATAACGACCGATTGCCCCAATGGCCCCCCCAAGGCCGATGGAAAGGATCATCTGCATCTTCTTTTCCTCTATTTCCCTTCTCGTGCCACCCGCTCACGCAGGGCCTGCCATTGCGCCAAGCGCTCTTGCAATTTGCCTTCATAGCCACGATCGAAGGGACGATAGAAATTCTTTCGTTCCATGCCGTCGGGAAAATAATTCTGCCCGGAAAGCCCTTCCACCGTGTCGTGATCATAGACATAGCCTTTGCCATACCCCAAGTCCTTCATCAAGCGGCTGGGCGCGTTCAGAATATGGGCGGGCGGCATGAGGGAGCCGGTCTCTTTCGCTGCACCCGCAGCCGCTCCAAACGCCTTGTAGGCGGCATTCGATTTCGGCGCGGTTGCGAGGTAAATAACGGCCTGGGCAATGGCCAGTTCCCCCTCCGGAGAACCGAGAAAATCATAAGCATCCTTTGCCGCCAATGCCTGATGGATGGCGGCGGGCGCGGCAAGACCGATGTCTTCGACCGCAAAACGAACAAGGCGGCGAACGATGTAAAGAGGGTCCTCGCCACCCGCCAACATCCGCGCCAGCCAATAAAGGGCTGCGTCTGCATCGGACCCACGAAGCGATTTATGGAGAGCGCTGATCAGATTGAAGTGACTTTCCTGGCCCTTGTCATAGATCGGGGCACGCCGCGCAATGGCGCCAAGCAGCCCGGCGGTGTCAAGGCTCGGAGCCGACGGCAAAAGAAAAAGATCTTCGGCAAGGTTCAGCAGGTAACGCCCATCGCCATCTGCCATCGCCAACAGGGTGACGCGGGCCTCCTCATCGATGGGGAGCGTCTTGCCTTCCACCGTCTCCGCACGCGTGAGCAGGGTTTTCAGCGCATCCTCATCCAGACGTTTTAAGACAAGCACCTGGCAGCGAGAAAGAAGTGGCGCGTTTAGCTCAAAAG
>CAYTAE010000189.1:0-3316 GCA_964435655.1 uncultured Rhodospirillaceae bacterium | reverse complement strand
CTTTTGCCGTAGGCGTGGGCGACCTGGTGGACGACGTATTTGCAGATTTGCACGGCGTCGCCGCATTCGAGCAATGGACCAAAGCGAAAGCCAAGCTCGTTCTGTCCCGGGGCGACTTCGTGGTGGTGTTTTTCAATGTTCACCCCCATTTCGCCCAAGAAGGTCAGCATTTCGGCCCGCAGATCGGACATTGAATCGACCGGTGGGACCGGGAAATAGCCGCCCTTAACGGGGGGGCGATGGCCAAGATTGCCCTCTTCGAACTCGGCACCCGAGGCATGGGGGGCTTCGTCATAGTTGAGGGAGTAAAAGGTGCGGTTCATCGAGACGTCGAAACGGACGTCGTCGAAAACGAAAAATTCCAGCTCGGGGCCAAAAAGGGCCTGGTCGCCAATTCCGGTACTTGCCAGATAGGTTTCTGCCCGACGTGCGGTTGACCTTGGGTCGCGGTCATATCCCTGGCCGGTGCCTGGATCAACCACATCGCAAAACATGATCAACGATGTCTGTGCCGCAAAGGGATCGAGAACCGCGGTTGAGGGGTCGGGCATCAGGATCATGTCTGATTCCTGGATTGCCTTCCAGCCGGCGATGGAGGAGCCGTCGAACATGAAGCCATCGACAAAGACGTCTTCGTCAATGGTGCTGATGGCTTGCGCCGTGTGCTGCCATTTGCCACGCGGATCGGTGAAGCGGAGATCGACATATTTCACGTCGTTCTCTTTGATCATTTGGAGGACTTTTTTTGCGTTGGACATAGGGTTTCCCTGAATGTGCTGCTTGAAAACTCGTTGGAAAAAGTTAGATGGCTTCGTTTCCGGATTCACCAGTGCGGATCCGGATGGCATCGCCGATATCAGAGATAAAGATCTTGCCGTCGCCTATCCGACCGGTGCGCGCCGCCTGGACAATGGCTTCGACAGCCTTCTCCAGAAGGTTGTCGTCGAGTACAATCTCGATCTTCACTTTCGGTAGAAAATCCACGACATATTCGGCGCCACGGTAAAGCTCGGTATGCCCTTTCTGGCGTCCGAAGCCTTTGACTTCCGTTACGGTGATGCCTTTTAAGCCAATCTCGTGAAGCGCTTCTTTCACTTCGTCGAGCTTGAAGGGTTTGATGATCGCTTCGATTTTTTTCATGAGCAGTTCTAGCCGGTTGAGAAAAGAGGTTTTTACAAACGTCGTATCTTTGCGTAAGGCGAGGGGTTCGACAGGCTCAAGCTTTCAGATGGCAATAGGTAGAAAAGCACGGAACGTGCCAAAGCAAAACAGCTTGAAAAATCACGAAAAAACCTGGAAACGAGCGCGTGTCTTCCCCTGGACTGATTATTTTTTAGGCAGGCGCGCCTATATTATCGGCGAGATTCCTGCCTGCTTTGGAAAGATAGCGTAAGGAAAACGCCGGACGAATCAAGTGAGATTCGTAAGCGAACGTGCTGCTGCTTCACGGCAACGCCATCTGGTCCCGGATCTGGTGCCGGGTATGCTTGACGCCTTCCTTCGGGAACGTTTACACAAGGCCGTCATGTGGCGGGTGTAGCTCAGTCGGTTAGAGCGCCAGATTGTGGATCTGGAGGCCGTGGGTTCGATCCCCATCACTCGCCCCAATTCTCTTCGCTTGTCATTTTTTTGATGCGGTTGTTTGGAAGACCGGCCGGAATTCGGCGGGTTGGCCTAGAACCGGTCCATGGCGAAATTGTTGGCTTCAATCTGCGACGGATCGCCTGTGATTAGATCGGTCAGAATTTGCCCGGAACCTGCCGCCATCGTCCAGCCATAGGTCCCGTGGCCGGTGTTCAGGAAGAGATTCGAAAACGGCGTCGGGCCGATGATGGGCAGGGTGTCTGGGGTCATGGGGCGCAATCCCGCCCAATAGGTTGGTTTGTTTTGATCGACAGTGCCGGGGAAAATGGTTTCCAGCGCTTTGGCCAGGGCGTCGCAAGGTTCCGGTTCGATTGTGGTGTCGTAGCCCGTGAAGATGGCCGTGCCAGCCACCCGTAGGCGATTGCCAAAACGGCTGAGGACAAGCTTTTTGCCTTCGTCGGTGATGCTTCGGGACGGGGCGTGGCTGTCAGCGCCGTTGCGAATGGGAAGCGTGACGGAATAGCCCTTCGCCGGACAGATGGGAAGACGAATGCCGAGTGGGCGAAGAAGAAGGGGGCTGTAGCTTCCAAGGGAAACCACGACACAATCCGTTGACAGGCTTTCACGGTCCGTGACCACCCGTTCGATGCGCTCGCCCTGAGGAACCAGTTTTTCGACGTTGTGGCCGAATTTAAAGGCGGTGCCCAGGCGGCGTGCCGCCTCGGCCAACTTGACAGTAAATTGATAGGCATCACCGCTTTCGTCGTCGGGGGAATAGATGGCGCCGGCCAGTTCCCCGGCGATGGGTGTCAGGGATGGCTCCAGAGCCAGGCAAGCGTCAATGTCGAGGGCGCGCAGATTGGACCCCAACGCGTTCATTATGGCCAGGCGCCGGCGCGCGTGGTCGAAGGCACGCTCGTGGCGATAGATTTTCAAAATGCCTTCGGTCTGTGCATAGGTGATGCCGGTTGTCTCACGGATGCTGTGAAGTTGCTCGCGGCTGTAGAGGGCAATCTGAAGGGCGTGCTCCAAATTCCGGGTTGAGGGCCGGGTTGCGCAATTGCCGAGAAATCGCAACGCCCATCCCCAAAAATCGGCACCGGCGCTCAGGCGCAGGCCAAGGGGCGGGTTTTTCTGGGCAAGCCATTGAAGCAATTGCCGGGGGACTTCCGGGTTGGCCCAGGGTTCGGCGAGGCCGGCCGAAATTTGGCCGCCATTGGCAAAGCTCGTTTCCTCGCCAGGCCCAGATTGGCGATCGACAAGAGTCACCTCATGCCCGGCACGCGAGAGGCAATAGGCGGACGTTACCCCGATGACGCCCCCTCCCAGCACCAGCACCTTCACGACTTTCTCCCAAGCGGTTTTCCAAGTCCCTCCGCTGTATAGCGGTTCCGCA
Organism: uncultured Rhodospirillaceae bacterium; assembly: GCA_964435655.1. Lineage (GTDB taxonomy): Bacteria > Pseudomonadota > Alphaproteobacteria. Next base: position 336 of record CAYTAE010000189.1, on the reverse strand, counting down.
TTCGACGTGCAGAGTTTTCCGGAGGCCGGATTCCGGACGACAGCCATGCCATCGCTACGGTATCCTTGGGATAGATGGGGATGGAGAAAGATCGATTGGAAAACGCGCTGTTTCGTGTGGCCGAGGCGACGGCGGTGGACCAGGCTTCTGTGGCGGCAGGGGTTTCCGGTGGCCAATTGATGGCTGCGGCCGGTGCCGCCGTTGCCCGAGAAATCGTTCGCCGCTGGTCGCCACGCCCGACGACTGTCTTATGTGGCCGTGGCAACAATGGTGGAGATGGCTTTGTTATTGCTGATGAATTGCGTAATAAAGGCTGGCCGGTTCGGGTGGCGTTGC
>CAYTAE010000188.1:0-3329 GCA_964435655.1 uncultured Rhodospirillaceae bacterium | reverse complement strand
CCTTCTCAATCAGGCAATTCACGGGTTGGCCAGTGACGGTACAAATATGCCAAATGCAAATTTTAGTTATGTCCTCTATGGGCTCGCGGCCGGCGGCAAAGGCTGGCAACAAATTTATGTGGACCACCCAACTATTTTCCAGGGCGGAGAAGGCGTTTTTTCTAAAACAATTTATATGCTTGCCTTCGAACGAATCGCTGAAAACCCGCTTGACTTCATCGTTACCTACGCAAAAAAACTACCGCACTCAACAATAGCTCTTTTCGATTATGTGCCGTCTTTTTTTCACGGGCGGCGTGTGCTGGCTGTTTTTTGGCTGGTCGGCATGTTCGTCGCCATTCGAAACCGACGAGAGCCTTACGCGCTTTTCTTGCTTGCTACTACAGCTGGCATCGTTCTTTCTGGCCCCTTTCTTGACCGAATTGGAAGCCGCATTTACGCACCAACGGTGTTAATAGATGCCCTCATGGCCAGCCTTGGTTTTTCAACGCTTGCCACCAAGTTCATACAACGAGTCAAAACCAGACCAGCGTCGATTGCGGGGTTGCCAACACAAATAGGGTGTACTGCGGCAGTCCTGTTGATATTGACACTTTCCGGCGCCTTCCTTTTTCCAAATCCAAGAACCACTACTTTGCCTAGCATAGCCTGTGCTCCGACGGAGAAAGAGGCAATCCTTCGCCTCGGAAGTGAATCACCCCTTGTCGCCTTGCGATCCAAGCCACCTTTCTCCCTTTTCCCACCGCAAATTCCCCATGCCAATTTTGCAGCCCTGCTGCATCCGGCAACCCATCTGCGTGAAAAGCTGAAAGCATTGCCGCCAAAAACCGTCCTTATTGAAGGCTATGGAAAACGGCGGAAAAACGGCGGTGGCGCCGCCGCCTGGATCGCCTGGCAGACGGAAAATCTGCCACCACGGGGCAGCCTTGTCGGCTTCTGCCTGAAACCGGAGCCGCATTCGCTGCTTGGAGGCTCCTTTCGCGAGCCGGCAAGCGTCCAGGTGCTGGAATAGGGCTTATTGCCTACGCGACCAGAAACTTGCCAAAAGCGCGCCGGACACATTGTGCCAGATACTGAAAAGCGCCCCTGGAAGGGCGGCGGAAGTGGAAAAATATTGCACCGCTAAAGCAACGCCAAGACCGGAATTTTGCATGCCAACTTCGATCGCCAGGGTGCGGCGCGTCGCTTCATCAAAGCCAAAAATCCGCGCAAGCCCATAGCCCCCCGCCAGCCCAAGAAAATTATGCAAGATGACAGCCGCCACAAGGGCCGGGCCAAGCGTGCCAAGCGCATCGCGATTAAGCGCGACGACAATGGCGATGATCAGCACGATTGCAACAACCGAAAGAAGCGGAAAAACCGCCTTCGTCTTACCGAGATACGCCCCAAAGACACGGTTTAGCAGAACGCCCAGAACAACCGGCACGAGAACAATTTTAAGGATGCTAAGCAGCATATCAAAAACCGGAACGGGCACCGTTTCCCCAACGTAAAGCCAGACAAGCACGGGCGTGACAAGGACTGCCAGAAAGGTGGACACCGTCGTCAGCGTGATTGAAAGCGCAACATCGCCGCGCGCAAGATAGGTAATCACATTTGATGCCGTCCCACCCGGGCAGCTGCCAACAAGCACGACCCCTGCCGTCAGCATTGCGGAAAGACCAAAGCCAGCCGCCACCAAAAACCCGACAAGCGGCATGACAAGAAATTGCAACGCTACACCAAAGAGAATCAAAACCGGCCGTCTGGAAACGTCTAGAAAATTTTTCGGCGTCAGCGTCATGCCCATCCCGAACATAACGAGCCCCAACAGCGGCACGATTGCCTCCTTCAAGGGCATAAAAACGGCCGGAAACCCATAGGCAAGCCCCGAGAAAAGGATTGCCCAAAGCGGGAACAGACCTGTCAAACGTGCAATCATGATGCGATCAAACGGCGTCGATACATTCTTCCGGAAGCGCAAAAACATTTCGACTGGCGCCTGGCGGCACCCAAGCTTGAAGCCATTTTTCCTCCATCGGCAGCACTCGCCCATGCCGTTCGTCAACAAGGCCATAACCAGCCGCGCTAAGGATGGCGAGCAACCGACCCAGGCTTTCGCCCTTGCCTTCCAATAGATAGGGTGCCAGTTCCATCACGATAGCCGGGCGAAGCTCGCGGAGCATTTTTGCAGCGCCGGAAAGCACCGCGCATTCATACCCGTCAACGTCCATTTTTACGAAGTCGACACGCGTAACCGCGTGCCTGGCAAGGTAGCCATCCAGGCTTTCCGTTGCCGCCCCCTTTGTTGAAACGTGGCGTCCCCGCGCAAGTGGATGGACCTCACCCGGCGTCGGCCCAACTGGCCAACTGGCCATGATTTCTTTCGGCAAGGCGTCCCCTGCCGATTCGACAAGCATCATCTGTTCTGCAACCACGCAACCGGCAAGGCTGCTGTTCAAGGCAATGTTTTTTTGCAGCTTATCATAGGCCCACGCCGTTGGCTCAAAAGCGATAAGCTTCCCGGCCGGACCTACCAACGCCGCAAGCGGCAGCGTATGAGCGCCAACATTTCCGCCAATGTCCAACACAACGGCCCCCGGCTCAACAAAACGCCGGTACGCCGCCTGGGTACCCAGCTCGAATGCGCCGAAAATGAAAATTGCAAAATCAATCCCCTCTTCAAGATCGAGATGCCAGCGCAATTTCCGCCTTGTTACCGTGACTTCCGAGCCACAGCCGAAAGCCCGGCGCAATTTCAGCGTCGGCCATTGGGCGAGCCGTAACAGTGCAATTTTTGTTTTTGTCGTTAACAATGGCATTGTCGATTCCATTTGTTAGAAACTTTTCGGGCTTTCATGACCATTTGGCACCGCTGCCAGCCTAAACCCTGCTTGCCCCAATTCCCACCGGATACAAAAACGTTTAGAATATGTACATGCATTTCCGGCATCTTTGTCTTTGTGGTGTTTTTCTTTGCGTCCAAAGCCTCGTCTTTCCTGCGATCGCTGCCGAGGAAGACCGCGGCACCTACAACCTCCTGATCGAGAATGACCGCTTCGCAAACACGGACCGGCATTACACGCATGGCACGCGCTTTTCCTGGCTCTCGCCCGCCGATGATGTGCCGGAATGGTCGCGGAAAGCGGCCGAACATTTGCCCCTTTTTGCCACAACCGGCACATTGCGCATCGGCTATGGGCTTGGGCAGAGCATCTTTACACCCGAAGACACTGACGCCAGGGCGCTGGTCCCAGGGGACCGGCCTTATGCGGGCTGGCTTTATGGCTCGCTCTCCCTCGTCTCCGATACGGGCCAACGACTGGACAGCATCGAACTTGACATCGGCA
>CAYTAE010000187.1:0-3336 GCA_964435655.1 uncultured Rhodospirillaceae bacterium | reverse complement strand
CGCCTAAAGGCGCTTGAAGAACTTCTTCAGTTCGACGACCCGATCAACATTCAGTTTACCAGCGGGACGACCGGGTCACCAAAAGGTGCTACGCTTTCCCATCACAACATTCTCAACAACGCGAACACTTGCAAGGCGTCGCTCCGGCTAACGGAAAAGGATCGTGTTTGTGTACCCGTGCCGATGTACCACTGTTTTGGCATGGTGATGTGCAGCCTTGCCAACACGCTTGCCGGCGCAACCAGCATCTTTTCCGACAATGCCTATGACCCGCAAACGGTGCTCGAAACCGTGACGGAGGAAAAATGCACAATTCTCCACGGCGTGCCGACGATGTTTATCGCGGAGCTTGAACATCCGGACTTTGAAAAATCCGACCTTCAACATCTACGAACCGGTTTCATTGGCGGCGCACCCTGCCCGCTTGAGGTGATGAAGCTTATTCTTGACCGAATGAACATGAAGGAAATTACGATTGCCTACGGCATGACCGAATTAAGCCCAGTCGTTACAACGACGGCGCCAGATGATTCACTTGTCCGTCGCACGTCAACGATCGGCAGGGCTCAACCCCACCAGGAAGTAAAGATTGTCGACGAGGACGGCCGCATCGTCCCCGTTGGCATGCCGGGGGAACTTTGTGTGCGCGGCTACAATGTCATGATTGGTTATTGGGACGATCCGGAACGCACCGATGAGGCGATCGACAAAGCCGGATGGATGCACACGGGTGACCTGGCGAAGATGGATGCGCATGGTTACATGAACATTGTCGGCCGCATCAAGGACATGGTGATTCGGGGCGGTGAGAACCTTTACCCACGTGAAATCGAAGAATTTCTTTTCCAGCACCCAAAAATACAGGATGTGCAGGTCTTTGGCATCCCGAGTCCAAAATTCGGTGAGGAATTATGCGCTTGGATCAAGCTACGTGAGGGAAAAATTGCGACCGAAGAGGAAATCCATGCCTTCTGCGAAGGAAAAATCACGCATTTCAAGATCCCCCGTTACATTCGTTTCAAAGACAGCTTTCCGATGACCGTTACAGGAAAAATTCAGAAATTCATCATGCGCGAACAAATGAGTGCGGAACTGAATCTGACGGAAACGAAGACGGCTTAAGGTTTACGCCTTCGCTTAACTACGATATAGGGTAGCTGGCTCGACTTAACCTTGAAGCCTGGGGGGCACGGGCATTGAGCAATGCAAGAAACGATAAAAGGACGATGAAGGTCCTCTTTATAACGTCAACACGGATCGGCGACGCCGTGATGACAATGGGGTTGCTCTCCCATCTTGCCAAGCGACATCCGAACGCATCCTTTACCATTGCCTGCGGGCCTCTGTCTGTGCCGCTGTTTCGGGCGTTTCCAAATCTGGACCAAGTCATCCCCGTCCGAAAACGCCCCTACGACCTTCACTGGGTTGAATTGTGGGCGAAAAGCATCTCCCAGCGCTGGGACCTGATCGTCGACATGCGCTCCTCTTTCATAAGCTGGTTTCTGTTTGCCCGCGAACGGCGCGTCTATCGGTTCTGGCATTGCAGCAAATCCCTGCACAAAGTCGAACAGCACGGCCTGGTTCTCGGCCTTGAAACGCCGCCGGACCCAAAAATATGGACGGCAGAGGAAGACCGTAAAAAAGCCGCTAAACTTGTCCCTGCTGGCACACCCGTTCTTGCCCTTGGCCCGACAACGAGCTGGGAAGGCAAACAATGGCCAATTTCCCGTTATGTCGAGCTTGTAAAACGCTTAACCGCACCAAACGGTCTTTTTGCCAATGCCCGGGTAGCCATTTTTGCGACCGCCAAGGAACGGGAAATCGTGCAGCCGATCCTTGATATTATTCACCCAGAAAATTTTGTTGATATCATCGGCAAAGGCGACTTGCTAACGGCCGCTGCCTGCCTTCAACGCTGCAATCTCGTCGTCTCAAACGATACCGGGCTGATGCACCTGGCTGCGGCAACCGGAACGCCAACCCTTGGCCTTTTCGGACCCAGCCTGAAGGAAAATTACGGGCCATGGGGAAAATGCACCGGCATTGCCGAAACAACCATCCCGGCGCAAGACCTCATCCGCCAGATCGGACAAACAGATGAAACCCTGATGGAGAGCCTGACCGTCGAAGCGGTGGAAGCAGCGGCATGCGAACTTTGGGAGCGTTGCGCAAAACATCGCATAAAGGAATCACCGAACCTCCCTTCCCCCACTTTAAAAATAGTGGAAAGCACGTAGCCTTTTTCGTTTTTTAAACGCTCAGCCGGTGGCGAGTTCGCGGTAGAGACGGATGCCCGCTTCGGTCGCGACCAAAACGGCTCCCGGACCCTTGTCCCAACCCTTCTCGACGATCAGCCCATTCGATTCAAGTTCCTCCAAAACCCGAGGGGCATTGAATTTTCGATTCAACATAACGGACGTAATGCCGCGGACGGCTTCCGGCAAAGCGCACAAGGCCTCAAGGATATGGAAATGAACGCTGTTCCGTTGGATATGGATCACGCTCGCTCACCTACAACCGGCGAAGGCTAGCGCTTTTCCGGCGTTTGTGCCGGTGGCGCGTTTTGCCGGAGCCATTCCCGTTGAAAGAGTTTACGGGCGCACTGAACGAGGGCGTAGAGAAAAAGAAAGCTGAACAGCACAAAGGCTGCAAAGATAATTTCCCTTTGCCAGGCCACAACCCAACCGCCAACGATCGGCGTCCAACCGAACAGCCAGAATGCCGCGACGAGAGTGCCGGCAAGCCCGGTGGCGAGCATCCACATGTAGGAACCCATGATGGTGCCCCAACGCAGCCGGTCCGGTATCCCAAGAACGACATGGGTAAATTCGCTGCGATTACGATGCCGCTTGTCCACATCCGGCCACGGTTCGACCGTTGGGTCCCACCAGATGACGGGGGCGTTTTCTTCCCTCAGCTTCAATCGCAGCATCAGTTCAGAATGCAACGCCATCCCTTCCTTAAAACTGGCAAGACGCCGGTTTAATCGCAAAAGAAGCCCGGCAAGCAACGCCATTGCCGCCACGGCAACCGCCGCCAGAATAAAAACCCAGAGGGGGATCAAATCCATTGCTTTTCCTGAAATGAATGGCCCGGTTCGGTTGGCCTGCGCACGAAGATTAACAGAGCTTTTCGGAAAGAAAAGGCCTCGCCGCAAAAGAAATCCGTACGGCGCGCGGCGTTAACCATAATTTTGCGCAGAATCCTTCACCAAAGATGGAAAGAAAGACGACAGCCGGCTTGCCGGTGCCCGAAACCAGCCCCAACGAGGGTGGTCGATCAATGGTCGGAGCGGCGGGATTCGAACCCACGACCCCTACACCCCCAGTGTAGTGC
>CAYTAE010000186.1:0-3336 GCA_964435655.1 uncultured Rhodospirillaceae bacterium | reverse complement strand
TCAAAGCCTCCTGATAGCGTCCGGCCCTTTTTTCAAGCGTATGAAGCCCCAGCGCGCAGGCCAGAGCTAAGCCCAGTCCAAAAATAAGTGTTCCGGCAACGGCGTATCGCGGGTCCATATCATGGTTTCCGAAGAAGGCATGAAAGGCAATCATGCCGAGAGCGGCGAATTGTGCCACGGCCAGATCAAGAAATATGATGCCCCGTTTAAGGACTTCGATGCCAAGCGGAACATGCGCCAAGGAAATCACTGCCCCGGCTATAAAAGCCGGGGCTAGGATCGTAAACATGCCGAGGTCAAAACTCATAAGGTGCCTTTTAGGCGCTTAAGAGTTTCATCAAACAGAGAAACCAGATCGTCCGCGTTGTCGCTGCCGCCGACCGTGAAGGGAAGCAGGACAATCGGCAGGCCTGATTTTTCCGAAAGCCACTGTGCCGCATCCTTGTTTTCAAAAGGCGCGACCAGAATGGCACTAATGTTTTGCCCCTGAACGGCTCTTAAAACAGTTTCAAGGTGCGAAGCCGTGGGCGGCAGACCCGGCTTGGGTTCCAGCGAGGCGACGGCTTCCATCCCCAGCCATTTCAGCATGTAGGCCCAGTTGCTATGGTAGACGACAACTTTTTTTCCTTTCAGGGGTGCTTTTTCAGCATCCCACTTTTGCATGGCCGCCTTCCATTTTTTCTTGAAGTTTTTCAGATTTCGGCCATAGACGGCGGCGTTCGTCTGATCGATTGTAAACAGCCGGTTGGCCAAAACGTCCGCCAGCGTTTCGATATTTGCCGGATTAAGCTGAACATGCGGATTGCCTTCGGGATGGACATGCCCCATGGAACGATCTGCCTTTTGCATGACGTCCAGTTTTTCGACGTAATCCGAAGCCATGATGGAACCAGCCGTTTCAAGCTGCACCTGCGGCCCACCTGCTTTTTTCAGCAGGATGGGCAACCAGCCGATTTCCAAAGACGCACCGGTGCAAAACACCAGATCGGCTTTGCGTATGGCCGCCAGCAGGCTTGGCTTGGCGCGGAGATAATGAACATCCTGCCGCGCATTCGTGGCCGATACCACATCAACCAGATCGCCGCCCACTTCCTTGGCAAGAGAAGCCCATTCCGGCTCGCAGGCAAAGACATTGACTTTGGCAAAGGCAGAAAATGGGGATGCAATGAGCATCCCCATGCCTGCCATGATGACGAATAATATTCTCATAGCAAGCCCGCCTTAATATGCGTGGGCACCATGAGCACCAAGGCTCATGATGTATTGCAGGATAATCTGGTCGTCTTTCTGGTTGTTGGCCAGTTCCTCATGATTGTACTGCAAGCGCACGCGAGAGAACTCGCTGTTCGTCCAATCGATCATTCCAGTTGCTGCCCAGGGATTGTGATTGCCATCGTCTAGGACGCTACCGACCAATCCTGCCGGAACATCGCCTGCATAAATCTGGCTATATCGCGCACCGACCCGCCATTGCGGATGGAATTTATAAATCCCTTGTGCATACCAGCCACTCTGATGGTCGTCGTAGGCTACCGCGCCTGTCCCGGCATTCTGATCGTCATAGGAGCCATTTTCATCGCGGTAAAAATATTCCCCTTGCAAGGTGATTTCCTGATTAGCGTTATTACCGGTCGGCGCATAGACCATGCGGGCATCGGCAATGTATAGGCCGCTGTCACCATCAAAGATCACGCTGCCTTCATTGCCTTCGCGCTGCGCCCCTTCGGTTTGTAGAGTGGAAAGTCCTAAACGCCAGCTTGTGTTATCGCCAATATCACCGCCGACACGGCCATACGCTGTCCATGAACCGATGTCGCTACCATCTGCGCCGCCGCCGGGAAAGTCATTCCCGCGATAGACGCCACCACCGATTTCCGAATAGAAATCAGTCGGAAGAACGGCAGAGATTTGTATCCCGTCATCGCCATAATTCCCATCCAGAAACGCACGGTTAGGCAAAGGTCGGTCGGCAAAATCATCGGCATGGCTGTGGTGTGAGTTGAGATAACCCAGTTCGGAGAAGAACCGCCCAGCTTTGGCATGAAGACCGTAAGGCAAAGAAATGGTTTCGACATAAGCCTCCTCGATCTCAACTTCCGTGCTGCCACCATGTTCGTGCAGAGCAATCGTGGCGTTGCCCTGGAACTTGTCATCAACACTGGCGGAAAAGTTCAGCTCGGTTTCATCGATGCTAAACCCTTCTTCGCCGCGCTCAGCTTCTTCGCCAACAGCAAAGCCTGCAAACTCGCTCGCGCCCTCGGAAAAGCTCTGATATTTCCCTTGCAGGATCACGCCAATTTTAGGGTTAAAACTGTTATCGTTGATGTTTCTTTTCGATGTGGCAGGAACAGTGTTACCCGCCACTGGTTTCACAGCTGTAACCTTTTTGGCTGTTGCCGTTTGCCGGGCCTCAAGGTTTTGAACCTTGCTTTCCAGCTGGTCAATTTTACTTTCATACGTCTGTTTTATCGCGGCAATTTCCGCACGAAGGGCTTGAAGATCAGCATCATCTGCCGCAAAGGCCGGAGATACGTTTAATAGCGCGAGCGCACTGCCCGCTAATAGCAGTTTCTTTGACATGGAGATGTCCTTCTCTTATCTAAAATTTCGAATTGTTTGTTTCGATTAGATAAGAAAAGTAGGCGGGGCGCGGGATTTGTAGTGTGCATACAGGCCGTTTTGAACGGCATCTGTTTCAGTGAAGATATAAGCGCGGGCCAAAGAAAAAATGCCAACGTCAAACAACCCATCGACAGCAAGCGCTGTCTGGAAGGATTTGGCCAGCAGGCATTCTAGGCATTTATGTTTTTTGGGATCTTCGCCGTCATGGTCGTGGCCATGATCCGCATTCAAAGCAACGGTCACAATATTGTGGTTATTGTGGTCCGGCTGCAAAACCGCATGGGCCGATATCGCGATCTGAACAAAGATCAACGCGAATAACACTATGAAGGCTGTCGGCCTTTTTTGTTCAGTCCGAAAACATCTCATGAGGCTTATGTTGATAACAAAAATATTCTGATGTGACCAGACGGGTTTTTTCAAAGCCAGAAATGTTGGCGTTTTGGGGCCAATGCCCGCGAGGCGGGCGGCATCGGTTCGCGCGAGGCCTTTGTCCGCGATCTGCTGCCTGAAATCACGGGCGAGAAGCGCTATGTGGCGTTGATGGTGCCCAACGCGCTTGCGATACTTGGCCGCGATCTTGAAAGTGACACGGCGGTCCTTTGACAAGAAATAAAGCAACTTCAAGAACTTCTTAGCCCTTCTTCGTCTTAAACCAAAGATCAGGACGCGCTTCGGGCTGAGGTTGAAAGTCTCAATCGCCGCCACTGCTGA
>CAYTAE010000185.1:2668-3339 GCA_964435655.1 uncultured Rhodospirillaceae bacterium | reverse complement strand
GAATGGCCTCATTTGGTTTCTGTTTCGCAGTTTGTATGGGAGCTGTCGTAAGCCAGCAAGGATTCATCCAGGGCTAGGAAGGATTCACCCAGAGACGGCATCGGGCGACCAAGAATGGCCTCTGCCTTTGAACAATCGAGCGACATATCGCCCGGACGCGATGCTCTTAAATTCCGGTCCTTGACCAGGCCCGCATGAATCAAGCTTTTATCCAGACCCGTCCGTTCGGCCCAGCGCATGGCAAAATCATATTTGCTAACCCGCTCTCCCCCCGCAAGATTCAGCACACCCGATGCCTCCTTATCGACCAATTCAACAATCCGCTCGCACAGCAAGTCTGTCGCAATTGGCGTAAAGAAAACGTCTGAAAACGCGTTGAGAGTACGGCCAGCGCATAACTCTTCAGTCAACCAATCGCTAAACGACTTGCGCCATGGAAGGCTGGGGCCAAAAAAGTTCGTCCGTAGGACAAGAGACTGGGGATATGCCTTGCGCACTTCAACCTCCCCCGCCGCCTTTGTCTTTGCGTAAACGTTGATTGGGTCAGGCGGCACATCTTCGGCAATTGATTGACATGTGCCATCCCAAAGATGGTCCGTTGATATATGGACAAAAAAGCAGCCCTGCCTGTTGGAAGCATCTGCAAGGCGTCCTGCCAGATTGCTGTTCAG
>CAYTAE010000185.1:0-2658 GCA_964435655.1 uncultured Rhodospirillaceae bacterium | reverse complement strand
TTCGCATTGGTCAACATTCGTAAGGCCGGCGCAATTGACAACAACGTCAGGGGCAATGTCGGATACAGCACGCTGACAGGCATCTTTTCCATCCAGCAAGTCCACTTGCAAACCAAAGCACGCAAGATTGTCCAAAAGCGGATGCTGCCAATAAAGCGCGACAACCTCATGATTCCGGGCTTGCAAATAACTGGCAAGCCGCCCGCCAAGCAAGCCACTTGCGCCTGCAATCAGCCATCTTTTCGCGCTCACGTCCCGATACCTGCATGCCATCTATGGGCCGCCCCACAGGCCCCGCATACGGAAAGACTGCTTTTGGGGCAGGCACTCTTGTTCAACCAGGTCGCTTTATTGTCTGGAAATTGAATGCGGACACTTCGAATGTAGATTGTTTTCCATCCATACAGACCATCGCCGGTCCAAAAGAAGGTTTTGTGAAAGCAGGGAGTTACAGAGGATATTCTGGCAAGCTACCGCCGTTGAGGTGAATCAACTCCACCCAACTTTGTCGAGGCTTCCGTTTACCATGTTCACCAAATGAACGTCAACATGGTTCACCAGGTGAACGCTAAATTAAAAGGGCCTCAAAAGTCAATAAAACTATTTAATTTCAGACTGTTATTATCTAATTTCCCCGCCACCCCGGTGAGCCTCCTCTCACCTGTCAAGGCCCTGAAAACCCTGGGGCAGGCCTTCAGCCCTGATTCAGCCGCGATTGTCTACGTCTGACTTCTATTTCTAGGGATTCCAGACGCAAAAAGCCTAATTATTAAGCAATGAATATTATGCCTATTTCTTAGACATTCCATATTCGCCCGGTGGCAGAAGGCTTGGCGAGAGAGAGACCACGCCCTTGCGCCCTATCTTTCCGAACCACATACTTGCGCCTGCCCATTCCGGCGACAGGTTTTTGAGCCCAGCACACCCAACATCGTGGATAAGAAAATGACCCCGTGGGAAATCAAGGCGCGCGAATTCAGCAATTGCAATTGTGCCTATGGCTGCCCTTGTCAATTCAACGCCTTGCCAACCTACGGCAATTGCGAGGCGGTCGCCGGCATGGAAATTGACAAGGGTCATTATGGCGATGTGTGTCTCGACGGATTGCGCTTTGCCGCCATTTTTTACTGGCCGGGACCGATTCATGAAGGAAAAGGCAAATGCCAGCCGATTATGGACGTACGCGCCGACGCCAGGCAACGCGAAGCCCTCATTAAAATTGTATCGGGCGAGGATACGGACCCCATGGCCACGGTGTTTTCCGTCTTTGCCTCCACCATGGAGACCACCTACCCGCCCTTGTTTAAGCAAATCGATTTTACGGTCGATATCGAAGCGCGAACCGGAAAGCTTTTTGTCAAAGACGCGATCGATTGCAGCGGCGAACCCATTCGGGATCCAACCACCGGCGATACCTTGCGCGCCCGCATCGAACTTCCGGACGGCTTTGAGTTCACGGTCGCTGAAATGGGAAGCGCCTCAAGCGTAACCCAGGGCGAAATTAAGCTGAACCTAAAGGACAGCTACGGTCAATTTTCCCATTTGCACCTCAACAATCACGGCGTCGTCCGCTAGGGCCACGTCTCGCCATGACCGACACACGCCCTCACCTTGTTGAACGCGCATTGCTGCGTGACCAGTGGATCATCAGCATTGGGTTAATCGTTCTTTGTCTGCTCGCCTGGACCTACTTGCTTGGCGGCGCCGGTACAGGCATGTCCCTTGCCCAAATGACGTCAGCATCCCTTTTTCCCCACACCGATTTGAACGGCTCTGCGATGGTTCCCGAACGATGGCACGCAACCTACGCAACAAACATGGTTGCCATGTGGTGGGTCATGATGATTGCCATGATGACGCCAAGTGTTGCGCCCATCATCCTTCTGCAAGCTCGCGCGGCTCAGCACGCTATCACAAAAGGCGCAGAAAACGCGTCTGTCTTACGCCAAACAGGGGCCTTCGCAGCGGGCTATCTTTTGATCTGGCTCGCCTTTTCGGGCGCTGCAACTTTTTTACAATGGGCGCTTGAAGCCGGCAGATTGCTTTCCGCCATGACAATGGGATCGCAAAGTCCCTGGCTTTCCGCCATGCTTCTTTTTGCAGCCGGCGCCTATCAATTGTCGCCGATCAAAAATTTCTGCCTGCGCCATTGCCAGGCACCGGCAACTTTTCTCTCCCGACACTGGCGTCCGGGAATATACGGCGCCATCCGCATGGGAACAATCCACGGTGCCTATTGTGTCGGTTGCTGCTGGGCATTAATGACCCTTCTTTTTGTCGGCGGCGTGATGAATCCGATTTGGATTCTGGCGCTCGCCACCATCGTGCTGCTTGAAAAGCTCGGGCCCTACGGCACCGTCATGGGCAAGGCAGGCGGCGGGATGCTGCTTTTATGGGGCGGTGCGACGCTGCTGGTTTGATCAAGCAACCGCCTGAACGAACCAAGGACCGGGCTTCCACGCTTCAGGCGACAAAGAGGAAAAATTCCCCTATTTTCGAGTAGGCTTACCCAGTTTCACTCGCCAGTTGGCTGGCCCTGGACCCCTTTGGCGACAAAAAATAAAGACAAAACGCCTTACGGAGAGAATTGAGCAAGTGCTAACCAATAAAAAGCTTGCGTTGCGCCTGTTTTTTATCGGGTTGGTCGTTTTGACGGCA
>CAYTAE010000184.1:0-3401 GCA_964435655.1 uncultured Rhodospirillaceae bacterium | reverse complement strand
TTGATAGGCATGAGTAAACCCGGTTCCATTCTGGCCGTCTTTCGGCCTTTTTCTCAAGAGTATGAGGAGAAGGCTAGCCTTCTCGATAGGGCTTGGCAATTCCACAAACGTCGTTATGGAAGAAGTTTTTTCTTTTTATGCGTCGTTTTTTTGGCGTCAGGCATCGCGACAGGTGGGCAGGCGCGTGCGGAAGAGCCGGTGCGCGAGCGACTGGTCCTGATGACGGCATCGGGGGACCACATTTTTGATGTCGAACTGGCGGCAACGCCGGCGGCCCGCGCCCTTGGTCTGATGCACCGTAAAACGTTGCATCCCCGCCATGGCATGTTGTTTGATTTTGACCGGCCAAGGGCGGGTGTCGCCATGTGGATGAAGGACACGCTTATTCCTCTCGACATGCTTTTTCTTGGCCCGGAAGGGCGCGTTCTTATGGTTGCCGGGCCGGCGACGCCAGGTTCGCTGGACCCGATAGGCACTCGTGCATCGGTTCGTGCCGTGTTGGAGCTTCCCGGCGGCACAGCAGCGCGAATAGGCGCCAAAGTGGGCGATCGGGTCGCTCACCGAATTTTCGAATAGCTGAGCTTACTTCCAAGTTTAACGGTTCCAGAACAGGACACCTTCGCCACAGCCAAAGTGGAAGAAAATAAAGAAATGTGAATAGCCACACGAATGGCCACATGCCTATACTTCCGGGTACTTTGTTCCTTGGGGTGGGTATAAAATGCCCAATAGAAAAGGTAACTCTTTGTCTTTACTGGTTCGTGCGATGAGAAAAAAAGCATTTCTTCAATCCGCACTATTTCTCATTGTTGTTTTCGTTCTTTGCGCCTGCGCGCGGACGCAAATGAGGAGCTATGTTAATTCCGTTCCCAGGGATTCAGCGACTTACACAAACTTCATGGTTTTCGGAAAAGGAATGTCCTTTAGAGAAAGGGGGCAGGCTGAAGATACCCTCGTCACAATGTTTAACAATGCAGGCGTAAATGCCATCCGTGCCCTTGATTATTTCCCAACATCAAAAGCTTATACAGATGAGGAAATGACGTCCGGCATCATCCGCAGTGGCGTTGAGGCCGTTTTAACGCTTGAATTAACAGGTCAGGATGTTTCTCAAGAATATGTGCCGCCGGAATATACGCCTGGAAAAACCGTCTATACCGTAGAGACGGTTGATAACAAGACCTATGTAACGGAAGAGACGGAACCCGGACGTATGAGCGGTGACTATTACATCAACAGGCCTCTGGCCAGTTACCATCTCTCTTTAATGGATGTGAAAACCGGCAATCACGTCTGGTTTGCGGATGCGGATTCGACAGGCGGGTCGATGAATGATTTTCAGGACCTGGCAAGATCCGCGGCAAGAACGGCGGTGGAACAGTTGCACGAAGACGGATTAATAGATGTGTCGCCCAGCGCAACCCGAATGAAAAAAGGACAAACATCGTCAAGCGATACGGTTGGCAGGCCCTGATTTGGAACCGATGTCGGCTTTGAAGCCCTTTCTTTTGCCAGAGGCCGCATTTTTACCAATTTTTTGATCTTTTTTGGCAGATTGCTGTCGTGTATAGCTTGCGCGAACCCTTGGGAAACCCTAGATTCCCGGGCCACGGGGTGTAGCGCAGTCTGGTAGCGCACCTGCTTTGGGAGCAGGGGGCCGGGAGTTCGAATCTCTCCACCCCGACCAGATGGCAAGACGGCGACGAAAAGGAGTGGGTCTTTATGACCAAGATTTGCATCTATCGGCCGACGAAAACGGCGATGCAATCGGGCCGTGCGCAAACGCGCGATTGGGTGCTTGAATTCGATCCTGCCGCACCCAGGGAGAAGGACCCCCTGATGGGCTGGACCAGTTCTGGCGATACCCGTGCCCAGGTGGCGCTGCATTTCCATACGAAGGAAGCGGCCATTCGCCATGCCGAAAGGCAGGGCTTCGCCTATAGGGTGGTTGAACCGAAGACGCGAAGACCCCAGCCGAAAAGCTACGCCGCCAATTTCAAGTAAGTTCCGTTTCCAACCCGTTCTCTTGATCTTCCCGTGGCGTTATAGTTAAAGCGCACCATCCGCGCGCCCGTAGCTCAACCGGATAGAGCACCGGCCTTCTAAGCCGGGGGTTGCAGGTTCGAGTCCTGCCGGGCGCGCCATGCTTGCCTGACCTAGTGCCGAAGAAAGGTGACGATGGTGTCCCGTTTTGACGGGAAACGGACCTTCAGGATCACCCCATCCTTGCCATACCAGATGTCGGTGCGCACGGGTTTTCCCTTCCGCATCTGGGTGAGCGCAAAGGCCTGGGCCTGATGCGTCTGTCCCCGGATGGCGATGGCGGCTTCGCCCAGGTCTTCGGTGTGGATGGTTTTCATGCGCCCCTTTAACGGGCTGAAAAGCTGGGGCTGCTTCAGGGTGTCTTTGCACCAGATGGCTTTAGAAAACAGCGGCGTCTCGATTTCTGAAAGGTCGCCATTCCGGCTCACCTGCAAACGCTGGCCGTTCGGTTCATGACCGTTCGGTTTGATGCGAATGGCAACTTCGCGGCGGTTGTCGATGGTTTTTCCATCAAAGCTCTGAAAAAGACCCATCTCCCATATTTCTTTGGATTGATGGCGATAATCCAGCAGCGGGATCAAATAAAGAAGTGCGACCTTTACCTTGATGAGGGTTGAGACTTTTGTACGCGCGCCGTCTTGTGCAAAGTCGATCCATGCGCCGCCAATGGAGGCACCATCGTTCAGGATGTCGTAAGAAAATTTGCCTTGGGGGAGCGAACAGGCTTCCGCCGACCTTGCGACAAGAAAAACAAAGGCCAGAAAGAAAAACGAAATTTTGCTTACGCGCACCGGAATTTTGCCTCCGACCATGCCTCCCAAAGGGTCAGTATAGCGGTGGGTGCAAGCCCGGCCTAGCTTGGGTGAAAGCCAAAACGTTCAAAGATTTTCTCGACTTCTGGCTCATGTAGAAAATGGTAGAAATTTGTTACCGCCGGTTCCGTGCGTGTACCGATGGGAACAAGGTGGTAACGGATGGGCGCATGGGTCGTTGCCGGGATGACGCCAATCACTTTTACCCGGTCGCTGATCAGCGCATCGGTCGCATAGACGATGCCGGCGTCCGCCTGGCCGCGTTCGACCAGGGTCAGGGCTTCGCGAACATCACCTGCGAAAAGAAAGTTGGGCGTCAACGCTTCCCACAATTCAAGTTGCGAAAGCGCCTCGCGGGCATAGCCCCCGGCGGGCACGTTGTCCGGCTCGCCGATGGTAATCGTCCGGCCTTTCAGGTTCTTTGTGATGTGAAGACCAAGGGGAATGCCAAGCTGAATGGGGCTGTTCTTGCGGGTGACAAAGACCAGCCCGTTGCCGCGTATTTCTGCCGTCTTGCCGGTGGGCGCGATGCCATAAGCGGCAAGC
>CAYTAE010000183.1:0-3408 GCA_964435655.1 uncultured Rhodospirillaceae bacterium | reverse complement strand
CACCCCCCGCATCGATCACGACACAGGCGCAAGCGGCTTCGTCGTAACGCACGCATAGCCTAGTGATAAAAGCCAGGGCCGCATGCGGCGTAGTGCAAAACGCAGCATGCGCGGCTTATCAACCGGCGTCGTATAGATAAAACGATCCAGCCGGGTGTGCCGTTTCTGGCGCTGGGCAACCTCCCACCACAACGGCAAAATATGCCCCTTCCCCTGTAGCGCCTCCATCACGTAGGAGCATGTCCAGCGCAAGGTACGTTCATCCAGAACATGGGTGAGCACCCAGCCAACGACTTCGTCCCCTTGCAACAACGCCAAACTCGTCGCGTCATGGCAATCCACCTCAAAATGAAACGGGTCCAGCAGGTCGGGGTAAACATCGGGATCGCCCGCCTTGCGCGCCTGCAAGGCTTTGCGTTCCGCCGCACTTATTTCGGACCAGGGGCGAATGGTGCAATTTTCCGGCAGGCGTGCCCGCGTCAACCAGGGCGTCTGATAGGCGTGGGCAAGGTCGGTCGTGCAGATCGCCTGGCGCAGAACCGGCTGTGACCAACCCGCCTTCAGCAGAAAATGCGCGTAGGCCTGGTCTTCCGCATCAACCGTGAAAAAATGCACGCCAAGCCGATAGCCACGCCGGGCGAAGGCTTTTTCCAAAATCTCGGTCAAAGCACCCGCCAAATTGCGCCCGCGATAAAAAGGTGACACATAAAGGGAGGCCATTTCGAACTGCCCGTCCGGACCCCCCATGCCAAAGGCAAAGGCGACCGGCTCCCCCTCCACGGCGGCGCCGACGAACACCATCTCACGGCCCTTGGGTGGCCCCGTCACCAAATGCTGCAACGCCGGAAAGGTTAAATGCGCATAGGCGCCGGCCACGTCCGGGGAGAGAGTTTCAACCGCGATCATTCCGTAGAATTTCCAAAGTTTTCTACACAAACACATAATGAGTTTGGCGCGTTGTATGGCTCAAGGAAAGACTCCATACTGCGAACAGTTATCTGGAGGGAAAAATGCGTGAAGCAAACACAAATCGGCGCACAATCATCGCCGGCGTCGTTGGCAACGTCATGGAATGGTACGATTTCGCCATTTACGGCTATTTTGCACCCATCATTGGCGCCCACTTCTTTCCGTCGGATGACGCGTCCACATCGGTGATCGCCGCCTTCGGTGTGTTTGCTGCGGGCTTCTTGATGCGCCCCTTCGGCAGCCTTGTTTTTGGCCATATCGGAGACAAAATCGGACGCAAGGCCGCGCTGACGTTCTCGGTCATTCTGATGGCCATTCCAACATTTCTGATTGGTGTGCTTCCCGATTACCTGGCGATAGGCATTGCGGCCCCTGCCCTTCTTGTCGCGATGCGGCTGCTCCAAGGCCTGTCGGTGGGTGGTGAATACACAACCTCAATCGTTTTTCTGGTTGAACGCGCCCCGGCAAAACGTCGCGCCCTTACCGGATGTTGGAGCATCTGGGGGGCCGTTGCAGGCATTCTGCTTGGTTCGGCGATTGGCGCGCTGATTTCAAATCTTTTGACGCCCGAAGAAGTCTCGGCCTGGGGCTGGCGAATTCCCTTTCTTCTTGGCATCGTCATCGGCGTGAGCGGCCTTTACATCCGCCGGCACGTGATGGAAGAAACCACGCCAAAGGAAAAACGCCCAAAATCGCCTGTCGTCGAAGCCTTTCGCACAGAATGGCGAACGATGTTGCAAATCGCTGGGTTTAACGTCGTCAACGCCGTCGGTTTTTACATGGTTTTTGTTTATGCCGTCACCTGGCTGAAAGAAACGGCCCATGTAACCACGGCAAGGGCGCTGGATATCAACAGCCTGAATATGTTTCTGATGCTGTTGATGATTCCACTGGCCGCCATGATCGCCGATCGTTTCGGGCGAAAAATTATGCTGATGAGCGCGATGATAGGGATTCTTCTCCTTTCCTATCCGTTGCTATGGCTCATGCATCACGATTCCGATGGCATGATCTTTCTGGGGCAGCTTGGCTTTGCCTTCCTTATCAGCATGATTTTTGGCAGCTACCCAACGATGATGGTCGATATGGTCGCACCACGGTTACGGGTGAGCACGATTTCAATCGGGTATAATTTATGCCTTGGCATTTTCGGGGGCACCACACCGATGGTTGCGGCCTATCTAATCGCGCGCACCCATGTTGATCTTTCACCGGCTTTTTACCTGATGGGGGCGGCCATTGTTTCCCTGCTGGTCTTAAAAACCATCAAAGAACCCATACATTCAGACTAAACCGTCGCACTCAGCCATTGGGCGCGATTGCTGACAACAATTGCTTCCTAAACATGCGGTCCTTCTTAAGATACCATTCCCGGCGCATCGCTTCGCCGCGCAGATCGTAACGCTCCGCATAGAGAAGCACCCATTTGCGGCCACGGGTCGAACGCGCGCCCGTCCCGGAATTATGCTCGCAGAGGCGCCGCTCCAAATTGGTGGTCCAGCCAACATAGGTGCGCCAGCCACCTTTCCCTTCACTTCCAAGGACATATACGAAACACGCCATCGCTCTAAACTAGCAGAGGGAAAGCCATTAGCAGAGAGAAAGCCATCGCGCCCGGCGCAAATTTCACCGCGATGCCTTTGCGATGGGCTCCAAGAAATGTGAACATACCGGCAGAAGAACCCCTATAAACCAAAGGAAGGGTGTCCATGAGCGATACACATAAGGGCAAATGTTTTTGCGGCGAGGTTACATTTGAAGTTACCGGCACACCGACGGTGATGGGCTATTGTCATTGTGGGGACTGTGCAACCTGGGCGGCGGCACCCGTCAATGCATTCATTCTTTGGCCACCTGAAAGCGTTCGCATCACCAGTGGCGAGGCCAACATCGGAACCTTTAACAAAACGGACGCCAGTTACAGAAAGTTTTGCAAAGCCTGTGGCGGCCACATCATGAGCGATCATCCCGGCATGAAACTTGTGGATGTTTACGCGAACGTCCTGCCAAGCCTTGCGCACGAACCTTCCGTCCATGTGCATTATGGCGAAAAGACAATTTCGGTAAAAGACGGCCTTCCCAAATTCAAGGATCTGCCAGAGGCATTTGGCGGTTCGGGTGAAATGCTGCCGGAATAAGGTTCAGATAAAACCGGCGAAACCTGCACGGACGCCGCCAATGATGACCACCGCATATGATCGCGACCTGCGACCCGTCCGGCACAACAGGTTGTGGCTGGAGATGCCCAATAAACAGGTTTTTCCAGATGCCGCTAGGAATCGCCATGCCTGCCAAAGATAAAAGCAGGGCGGAAAACAAATGCCATGGCCGGGATCAGAAAAAGCGCCGCCAATGCTGAAACGGACAACCACACGCACATCAAAATTCCCATTTCCGCCTGAAAGCGAAGCGAGGAAAAGGTCCAAAGTACGATGCTGA
>CAYTAE010000182.1:0-3431 GCA_964435655.1 uncultured Rhodospirillaceae bacterium | reverse complement strand
CAATTTGTTCGTCGCGGCGGTCTATATTGGCCAGCATTTGATCGCTATCGCGCCCCAGAAGATTGTTGATACGGGCCGTAAAGTGGCGGCGATCTGGCGTAACGTGCGTGTCGTTGATGGCACGGCCTTCGCGAATCCATTTTGGCAGGCCACCGTCCAGCACGGCGACGTCCTTGTGGCCGAAAAAACGAAACATCCACCACACGCGCGCCGCGCTGATCAGGCCGGCGGCGTCGTAAACGACGATACGGCAGCCATCCCCAAGGCCCAGGGCGCTGACGCGGCTGGTGAATTTTTCGGGCGAGGGAAGCATGTTTGGGTAAGGGCTTTGGGTATCGGCGATTTCGCCAATGTCAAAGAAGACGGCGTCAGGAATGTGCCCTTTCGCATATTCTTCCCTGGGGTTCAGATCCGGGTCTGGGAACTGGTTTGTGCCGTCGACGATCCGGACGTCCGGTGCGCGAAGCTGCTCGGCCAGTTTGGCCGTGCTGATGATGGAATCAGAATTAACGTAATTCATGAGCATATTCCACTAACATAATGTTTTTATTGTTATAAATATCACATCCAGTCCGGCACAGGCAGGTTTTTTGCCTGCAGAAAATCCGGATTGAAAAGCTTGCTTTGGTAGCGGGCGCCGGTATCGGTAATCAGCGTAACGATGCGATGGCCGGGGCCCATTTCTTTGGCAATTTTCATTGCCGCCCCGATATTGATGCCGCTTGATCCGCCGACCAGCAGTCCCTCGGATTTGACGAGGTTGAAGATTAGCGGCAGAGCTTCTTCATCGGTGACGCGCAGCCAGTCGTCGATCGGAGCGCCGTCGAGGTTTTTGGTGACGCGTCCTTGGCCGATTCCCTCGGTGATAGAGGAACCTTCTGCTTTCAGTTCGCCATGATCGAAATGGTTGAAAAGGGCCGAGCCCATCGGGTCGGCGAGCACGATTTTTATCGCCGGGTTCCGTTCTTTAAGGGCGATGCCCACCCCGGCCAAGGTGCCGCCGGTTCCAGTGGCACAGGTAAAGGCGTCGATTTTGCCGTCCGTTTGCTCCCAAATCTCGGCGCCGGTTGTCCGGCAATGGCCGTCGCGGTTGGCAAGGTTGTCGAACTGGTTCGCCCAGATGGCGCCATTCGGCTCTTTTTCGGCCAGCTTCTTTGCCAGGCGTTCAGAGGCGGGGACATAGTTTTCCGGATTGGCATAGGGAACGGCGGGCGCAAGGTGAATTTCGGCGCCGCACATCTTCAGCATGTCGATCTTTTCCTGGCTTTGAGTCTCTGGCATGACGATAACCGTGCGATAACCAAGGGCGTTGCCGACCAGCGCCAACCCGATGCCGGTATTGCCCGCTGTGCCTTCGACGATGACGCCTCCTGGCCTCAGAAGTCCGCGTTTTTCTGCGTCCTGGACAATGAAAAGCGCCGTCCGGTCCTTGATGGAGCCCCCGGGATTTAAAAATTCCGCTTTTGCCAGGATTTCGCAGCCGGTTGCGTCCGACGGAGCTTTGAGGCGGATAAGAGGTGTGTTGCCGATTGTGCCTAGGAGTCCGTCCCGGATGTTCATATGCTTTCCGAAGTTTTTTGAATAGGGAGGCTAATTTATCGGTCGAATTGGCTTGGAAGCAAGGCGTTGTCTTCTCTTAATCACGCGCCTGCCCAGCGTTTACGTAAATCGTCTATGTTTAGGGCCAGCCATTGCAGCGCAATAATGGTCATCGAATTGTTGAGGCGTCCTTCTTTCAGCAGGCGCATGGCCTCTTTTCTGGGGGTTGGCAGGACGCGAATGTCTTCCTGCTCATGATCCAGGCCGTGAATGCCGCCGGCAGCCTTCAGGTCCATGTGGCCGCAGAAAAGCGTCATCGTTTCTGACGTGCCGCCCGGGCTGACCAGGTAATCGGCAATCGGGACCAGTTCGTCGACTTCCAGTCCGGCTTCTTCGATTGCCTCGCGGCGAACAACGGCCTCTGGGCTTTCCCCTTCCTCGATGATGCCGGCAACGATTTCGGTGACCCAGGCGGGCCGGTTGGCGACAAAAGCGCCGATCCGGAATTGTTCGATCAGCAACACCTCGTCCCGGTCCGGGTCATAACCAAGAACCCCTGCCGCGTGACCGCGCTCGAACACCTCCCGCTTGATCTCGTCGCTCCACCCCCCTTCGTGGAGCGTGTGGCGGAGAAAATAGCGGTTGATGCGGAAATATCCCTGAAAGACGGGTTGCTTTTGCAGGATGCTCACCTGCGACTCTTTTTCTTTGGTCATCGGCCTCATGTCTCCTTGAGCGGTGCCTGTCGGCTTGTCTGGGGCGCCTCCGTGAAAAAAAGCGGTGTCACCAGGTCCGGGGCCTCTTGCCAGGCTTCCAGGCCGCCAGCCAGGCGGGGCAGCGCCAGGATCGGCACATGGGGGAGGAAGCGCGAAAGCGTCTGGATGGTGTCTGCCATGGGCACAGGCTGATGTATCGATTCGCTTACAACAACGCCGGCAATTTTGACGCCGCTGCGCTCCAGGGCCATCGCCGAAGTCAGGCTGTGATTGAGACTGCCCAGATAGCTGCCAACAACGAGAATGACCGGATAATTAAGGGCCTGAGTCCAGTCCAGGACCGTCTTTTTCTCCGTAAGCGGCACCATGACGCCGCCGATCCCTTCGACAAAACGAAAATCTGGCGGCACTTTGCCTGAAATTGGGTTTGTCCTGGAAAAGCGGACCAGTTTATCAAAATCAATCACGCGGTCTTCCCGCTGCGCCGCCATATCCGGGGAGATGGGATCGTGAAATCGCCATGGCGAAATCGCGACAATGCGTTCGGCCTCGGCGGCATGGCCAAGGCTTTTGATGAGGATGGCGCTGTCGCAATTCTTGTCACCGATGACAAATCCGGTCACGACCGGTTTCAGCAATTCGGTGCGCAACCCGCGTTTTTGAAGCTGACGGGCGAGAAGGGCGGCAACAAAGGTTTTGCCGACATCGGTGCCGGAAGACGTGATGAAAAAAGACCGCATGTAAAATTCCTGTGCGCCTTGAGGTTTTGCCTATGATGTAGCCAGCCATCCAAAGGTTAGTCAACGCGTTCAGCGCTTGCAGAAGGGGGCCTGCTTTGGCTATGACATTGTGAGGCATGTGGAGAGCTTTTGAAAAAAAACGTAAGACAAAACATAAGGTTGAAAAGAATGGAGAAAATAAGAACGGCCGTCGTCGGGGTTGGCTATTTCGGTAAATTTCATGCCGATAAATATGCCGGCCTTGCCCTTTCGGAATTTACCGCTGTCGCCGACAGCGGTCCGGCGCGCGCAAAGGAAATCGCCGAAAAACACGGTGTGTCGTTCGTTTCCGATTATCGGGACCTGCTTGGCAAGGTCGATGCCGTCAGCATCGCCGTGCCGACGCCCTTTCATTATGAGGTTGCCAAAGCCTTCCTAGAAAACGGCGTACACGTTC
>CAYTAE010000181.1:0-3467 GCA_964435655.1 uncultured Rhodospirillaceae bacterium | reverse complement strand
GGGCGGGCACGGGAAAGACGCGCGTGCTAACGGCGCGCATTGCCCACCTTCTGATGACCCACAAGGCCATTCCGGGCCAGGTTCTGGCCGTGACCTTTACGAACAAGGCGGCTCGCGAAATGAAGACGCGGGTGGCAACCCTTATCGGCCCCGTTTCTGAAGGTCTTTGGATCGGCACGTTTCACGCAATCTGTGCCCAGATCCTGCGGCGGCATGCCGAACTGCTCGGGCTGAAGCCAAGCTTCACGATTTTAGACATGGACGACCAGCTGCGCCTTTTGAAGCAGGTGTTGTCGGCGGCCAATCTGGATGAAAAACGCTGGCCGGCGCGGGTGCTTTCCAATGTGATCCAGCGTTGGAAAGATCGCGGCCTGACGCCGGCGACGGTGCCTGCTGCCAACGCATCCGATTTTGCCGATGGCAAGGCGATCGAGCTTTACACCCATTATCAGGAACGCCTAAAGGCGCTGAACGCCGTCGATTTCGGCGATTTGATTCTCCATTGCCTTACCCTTTTCACAGGCCACGAAGACGTGCTTGCGACCTGGCAGCAACGCTTTAAATATCTGCTCGTTGACGAATATCAGGATTCGAACGTCGCGCAATATCTGTGGCTTCGGCTGCTTGCCAAAGCAAATCAGAACATTTGCGTCGTTGGCGATGACGATCAATCGATCTATGGCTGGCGGGGGGCGGAGGTTGACAACATCCTCCGCTTCGAAAAAGATTTTCCGGGCGCAAAGGTCGTGCGTCTTGAACGCAACTACCGGTCAACGCACCATATTCTTGGTGCGGCTTCTGGCTTGATTGCCAAAAATACGGGCCGTCTTGGCAAAGAACTTTGGACGGAGGAGGAAACGGGTGACCGCCCGGTCGTGCGCGGCGTCTGGGATGGCGAGGCGGAGGCGCGCCTTGTCGGGGACGACGTTGAAAATTTGCATCGAAAGGGAAACTCCCTGAACGAAATGGCCATTTTGGTGCGCGCCGGATTCCAAACCCGTGAATTTGAAGAACGTTTTCTTACCCTTGGGGTGCCCTATCGCGTTGTTGGCGGCCTTCGTTTTTACGAACGTCAGGAAATTCGTGACGCGATTGCCTATTTCCGTGTGCTGGTTCAGCCCGAAGACGATCTTGCTTTCGAGCGCATCGTCAACACGCCCAAGCGCGGCATTGGCGCGGCGACCTTGCAGGCGGTGCATCAATTGGGGCGTGCGGCGTCGGTGTCTCTTGCCATTGCGGCCTCCCAGCTGGTCACGACGGACGAACTGAAACCCAGGGCCAGGGCGGCTCTGGCCGGGCTTTTGGAGGATTTCAGCCGTTGGCGCGGCCTTCTCGATGGGATGGCGGCGGGTGAATTGGCAGCGCTTGTGCTGGACGAGGCCGGTTATACGGAAATGTGGCAGAAGGACAAATCACCGGATGCGCCGGGCCGTCTGGAAAATCTAAAAGAACTGGTGGCGGCGCTGGAAGAGTTTGAAGACCTGCCCGGCTTCCTTGAACATGTCAGCCTGGTCATGGACAAGGAGGCAGACGGCGGGGGCAGCGAAATGGTCAGCCTGATGACCTTGCACAGCGCCAAGGGTCTTGAATTCGATACCATCTTCCTGCCCGGTTGGGAGGATGGCGTGTTTCCCCATGTGCGCGCCCTTGATGAAGGGGGAAATGACGGCCTTGAGGAAGAACGCCGCCTGGCCTATGTCGGCCTGACGAGGGCGCGCAAGCGCGTCTATCTGTCCTATGCCGCAAACCGGCGCATTTACAATCAGTGGCAAAGCAGCGTGCCCTCGCGTTTTCTGGACGAATTGCCAGCCGAACATGTCGAGGTGGATCGTGAGACGGGCATTTACAGTGGCGCGGGCGGCGGCGGTGCGCGCGGGCTTCGCGAAGCAAAAACCGGCTATCACTGGAAGGGCAAGGGCGGGCGTCGTTCGGACCGTGATCGCGTGATGGAAGGAAACAGCCACGAGGTTGCCAGTGAGGCCGCGGCTTTTGCCGTTGGGGCGCGCGTGTTTCATCAAAAATTTGGCTATGGCCTTGTGCGCGCGTCGGAATCCGACCGGCTGGATGTTTTCTTCGACAAGGCTGGCCGAAAAAAGGTCATGGCAAGTTTCGTAACGGCGGCCTAAGCGGTCTGGCTTTCGCGCCAGGGTTTTGGAATTTGAAAAAAACGGAAAAAAGAACAGATATGGATGGGTTGACGCCCTTGCTTGAAAAGGCGGGGGTGGATGCCTCGGCAGCAGATATCTCCGACCTTGTGGCCGGGGTGGCGGCGGCTCCCCGTGGCATCGACGCCACCGCCTGGCTGGCTTTGCTGCCTTCGTCATTGGGGCCTTCGCCGACGCCATTATCGCCAGATTTACGCGCCGCCCTGCTTGCCCTGGAAACGGAAACCCGCGCCGGTTTTGCACGCGAAGCGTTATCCCTGGCGACGCCCGACCGTCTCGATGCGTTCCGGGGCGAACTTGTGCGCCAACATCTGGACGGCTTCCTCGTGCCCATGGTTGATGAATATCAGGGCGAATACATTCCCCGTGCGGCGGCCCGGCTTCCCTGGCTCACGGGCTTTACAGGGTCTGCCGGTTTTGCCGTTGTTTTGCCTGAGAAGGCGGCGATTTTTGTCGATGGGCGCTACACGCTTCAGGTTCGCGAACAGGTCGATCCGGATTGCTTCACACCGCATCATTCCGTCACGGACCCGCCTGAGAAATGGCTGCAGGCGGCGCTTGAGCCGGGCATGAAAATCGGGTTTGACCCCTGGTTGCTGACCGCATCCGGCCTGAAACCCTTTTCAAAAGCCTGCGCGACGGCGAAGGCAGACCTTGTTGCCTGCGAAGAAAATCCGGTGGACTGCATTTGGGCGGATCAACCGCCACCACCACTTTCGCCGGTGTTGGCCCATGGGGTGCGTTTTGCCGGTCGTGAGAGCGCTGCAAAACGAAAGGAAATTGCGGCTGCCCTCGGGGAGGCGGACGCGGTCTTTCTGTCGCAACCGGCAACCATCGCCTGGCTGTTGAACGTGCGTGGCGGCGATTTGGCCCACACGCCGCTTTCGCTTTCCTTTGCGATCCTTTACCGGGATGGCCGCCTCGACTGGTTTTTGGACCCAAGGAAGCTTCTCCCGAACCTGCGCGCTCACCTTGGCGACGATGTGCGCATGAAGCCACGGGGCGATTTGGCGGCCGTCCTTGCAAAGCTGGGTCGTGAAAAGCGCACCGTCCTTTGTCATTCGCGCAGCACACCCGTTTGGGTCGATGCCCGTCTGCGTCAGGCGGGGGCAGCGGTTCGCGAAGGACTGGACCCATGCGCCCTTGGCAAGGCGTGCAAAAACGCCGTCGAACTTGACGGCGCGCGCGCGGCGCACATTCGCGACGGGGCCGCGTTGGTTCGTTTCCTAAGCTTCCTTGCCGAGGAAGGGCCAACGGGCCGCTTGACGGAAATTTCCGCCGCCGATGCGCTTGAGGGCTTTC
>CAYTAE010000180.1:0-3478 GCA_964435655.1 uncultured Rhodospirillaceae bacterium | reverse complement strand
AACCGGGTTTACGCATGCCTATCAAGACAATCCTCGTACATCTTGCCGATGACCCAAAACACCAGGCACGGGTTGAAACAGCCGTAAACCTTGCCAAGCGATTTGATGCCCATCTTATCGGCCTCTACACAGAAGAACCGGCGCACATGCCGGACGCCATCGCTGGACGCGGAGCGGCCCTTGGCTATCTTGCAGAAGAAACAAAAATTGCCAATGCAACAGCCGGGGATATCGAGCAGGAATTTACCGATTACTGCAAGGCCAATCAGACATCCGCCGAATGTTTTTGCGAAGTCGGCGTCCATCTGGATTTGCTGGTGAAATACGCCCCCTTCGCGGACCTTGTCATCATCAGCCAATCCCATGAACAAAGCTTTGAAGACAAGCTTCGCCTGCACCTTCCCGATCACCTGCCAATGATGGCTGGTTCGCCGGTTCTTGTGGTTCCCTATGAACAAGCGGTTGATCACATCGGACGACATATTCTTATCGCCTGGAAACCAACGCCGGAGAGTGGCCGAGCCGTCGGTTATGCGATTCCCTTCCTGAAGGTCGCGGAAAAAGTCACCATCCTGACCATCGACCCACCGGATCACAGCGACGTCGCCGGTGCCGCCATCGCGACGCGCCTGGCACGTCATGGGATTGAGGTGGAGACACGTTCAAATCTGGCCAGCAACCACCAGTCGATGGGCCAGATCATTTGCCAGACCGCCATCGATCTTGATTGCGACATGGTTGTAATGGGGGCCTATGGCAGATCGAGACTGCGTGAGCTTTTCCTTGGCGGCATTACCCATTACGCGCTGGCCCATACCAAGGTGCCGCTTCTCATGTCTCACTGAGGAACGTGGGCTATCTCACGTCAGATCAGGAAAATATACGTCACGAGCACGAAAATCGGTGCCAGGAAAATCACCGACCAGACCATATAGCCAAAGAAGCTTGGCATCTTCACGCCGCTGTCCTCGGCAATGGCTCGCCCCATGAAATTCGGCGCGTTGCCGACATAGGTGTTTGCCCCCATGAACACCGCACCGAGAGAGATGGCAATCAAGGTCATCACATCGGCTCCCATCAGAACGTTCGCATCCCCGCCCGCCGTATTGAAGAAAACGAGATAGGTCGGCGCATTGTCGAGGAAACTGGACAGAATGCCGGTCATCCAGAAATAGGCCGGGTTGTTTGCCCCCTGATCCGTATTTACAAGTTCGATCAAGCCGCCAAGGGCACCATCCGTTCCGGCTTTTAATATCGCAATGGCTGGAATGATGGTGAGGAAGATCCCGGCAAAAAGCTTTGCCACTTCAATGATCGGAAACCAGGTAAACCCGTTCTCTCGACGACTTTTCTTGCTGGTAAGCACCCAGGAAAGAAAGGTGATCACAAGAAGCAGGCAATCGCGCGTAAGGTTCTCAAGCGCCACGGGCGTTCCAAGAACATCAAAAGCGATGCCCGATTTCCAGGTTCCGCTGAGCAGAACGGCCCCAATAATACCCACGATGCCAAAAATATTCGGCCAACCTTCAACCCGAAGTGATTCATGGGCATGCGTGACGCGTGCGCCCGTCTCGCGCCGGTAGAAATAGCTGTCCAGGAAATAGAAGACGGCAAGAAGGATACTTGCGACGAACACCATCGGCAGAAAAAGATGTCGCGTCGGCCAAAAGAAATCGACGCCCTTTAGAAAACCCAGAAACAACGGCGGATCGCCAAGCGGCGACAACGAGCCACCTATATTCGCCACCAGGAAAATAAAGAAGACAACCGTATGCGCCTGATATTTTCGCCACGCATTCGCCTTCAGCAGGGGGCGGATCAGGAGCATTGCCGCCCCGGTCGTTCCCATCCAGCTGGCGATCATCACGCCAAAGGCCAGCAAGCCGGTATTCATGGCGGGCGACCCTTCCAGGCTTCCCCGAAGCCGTACCCCGCCGGCGACCGTAAAAAGGGCCAGCAAAAGAATGATGAAGGGAACATATTCCAGAAGAAAGGTATGGGCGACTTCGTGAATGGCAAGATCGATGCCGTAATTCAAAACCAACGGTACAAGCAAGGCCAGCACCCAAAAGGCGCTTACCTTGCCAAAATGGCGGTGCCAGAAATGGGGCAGGATAAGCGGCAATATTGCAATCGAAAGCAGGATTCCGGCAAAAGGAACCGTCCAAAGAAGGCTGAGACCCGCACCATCAAAAAGAGGCATTCCATTGGCAAGGGTGCCCGCCTCGACCGTGCCGGCCAACGCACCATCCGCCCAAAGGGCCATAACGCCGCCGGCAACCCATCCAAGAAGCGTTCGGCCATTGTTGTTGGGTGCTCGCACGGCTTCCTCGCCTAATTATTAACATTAGAGGGCTTCCCGCAGGACCACATTCCCTGCACGTCCCCGTTATACGCTATTCGACAAGGGAGAGAAAAGGGCCACAGGATAATGATACCGTCAAAGGGTTATCCCCTCGCCGATTTTACACCTGGGATCCATCGCTGGATTTGTTTGCCGTCCTGGGTATGCCCAAGACGCGCCGACGACTTTCCTTTCATGGTTCGATAAAGCGTTCCCATGGGGATTTCGCTTCCCTCGCCAGCCGCAACTATCTGATCGAAAGCGGAAATTCCAGAAACACGTTGGTTCAAATGATCCATGTTGAGATGGGCGAAACGCCACCAAATCCCACAAAGGAATTCGACCACCTCCTCTGTCATCGATTCGGTCATGATTTTTGGGCGGCCATGCTCGAAAATACGCAAGATATTTGGCTCAACAGGCCCATCATGGCCTGCTACGAAGACCGCAGGCATGAGCTTTGTACCCTCCTGCTCAACGACGAAAACAGCCTGAGCAAGAAAAAGCAGCCGGTGCAATTTCTGAGGTGGAAGGAATTTGTCTTCAATACGTGCTCGGTCAAGAAACCAGAGGGCGACATCAAAAACAGATGAGACAGCGAAGATCATGGCAGCAAAGCCGCTTTTTGATTCCGGCGGTTTCTTCTATGATTGCCGGGAAATCTGAACGGGACGTTAAAAAGGCCTTTCTTCTCATGGCATCCCCCCATAAGGCCATTGCATACAATAGGTGTCGGTTCACGCTTTTGGTGGCTCTAATCATGTCCTTGGCCGGGTTTTCCTCCACCATGGCCCAGCAACCGGGCGATTTTGCAAGCGGCATCTACGCCTATCAGCAAAAGGACTATGTGACGGCCTACAGGCTGTTGGAGCCTCTTGCAAAAAAGGGCCATAGCGCCGCTCAATACAATCTTGGCCGCATGTATACCCGTGGCGAGGGCATCCCCCAGGATTACATCGAGGCCTATAAATGGTTTTTTCTGGCGAATAAAAACGGCCGCAAGAAAGGGGCGAAAGCGATGCGCGCCCTGGCAAAAAGGCTGATGGACCAGCAGATTGAAGCCGCCATCCTGCGAGCGGGAGAGGAATGCTGCGCCCTAAAGCGCTGAGCAAATGGATAAGAAAAATTATAACT
>CAYTAE010000179.1:0-3491 GCA_964435655.1 uncultured Rhodospirillaceae bacterium | reverse complement strand
CCACCCCATCCGCCAATTGCCTGTCTGTGCCTGTTTGCCTATGTCCAGACACCCGGGTTGATGGCAAGAAAAAGCCCGGTTTATTTAGAAACTGGGCTTTTTCTGTATTCTCTTCGATTGGAAAAGTAATGAACCAATTCCGTGCGGCGACCTGCCGCAGAAGCCATCACCCCTTTGTTTTCTGAAATGGCATCGCTATATTCCCTGCGGTCCCGCTCCCTCGTTAGCACGGATAAGAGCGGGCTTTCGTGCGTAGGGCTGGCTAGGGGTAACCCCTTCCTTCCCACCGGGGCCGCTTTTTGCAATTCCTCCATAGACAAAGAGAGTCCGCGCTCTCCAGGAACCATCACCATGGCGAGATTCTCTTGCTGACCCTCAACCAGATCACCATGCGCCTCGGCGGGCATGTGGTGCTTGACCACGCCTCGGCCACCCTGCCGTCGAAAAGCCGCGTTGGCCTCATCGGTCGAAATGGTGCTGGAAAATCGACTCTGCTGAAAATCATCGCCGGCATCCACCATGCCGATGGCGGTACCGTCGGCACGCCACGGGGAACCCGAATCGGGTATATCGCCCAGGACATGCCGGGCGGTGCAGCGACGCCATTCGAAACGGTGCTGGCAGCCGACACCGAACGCGCACGTCTGATGATCGAAGCGGAAAGCGCGCAGGATGCCCACCGCATCGGCGCAATCCATGAGCGTCTTGATGCTCTGGATGCCTATGCCGCCCCGGCACGCGCATCCCGCATCCTGGCCGGCCTCGGCTTTGATGATGAAACGCAGCACCATCCACTCTCGTCTTTTTCCGGTGGCTGGCGCATGCGCGTCGCGCTTGCGGCCCTTCTGTTCTCTCGGCCCGATCTTTTGTTGCTAGACGAACCGTCAAACCATCTCGACCTTGAGGCCGTGATTTGGCTGGAATCGTTTCTCAAGACCTATCGCGGCACCGTCATCGTCGTCAGCCATGAACGTGATTTTTTAAACAATATAACAGACCACATCCTTCACCTTGAAGGCGGCAGGACGACACTTTATTCCGGGTCTTACGACTCGTTTGAACGGCAAAGATGCGAACGTCAGGCCCAGGCCGATGCCATGCGTATGAAACAGGAAGCCAAGCGCAAAAAAGTGCAGGCCTATGTCGATCGCTGGCGTTACAAAGCGCATACCGCCCGTCAGGCACAAAGCCGCCTGAAAGCGCTTGCGCGCATGGCGCCGGTTACCGCCGCCGCCGAAGACGCCTCCATCCTGCTCGACTTTCCAAGCCCAAACGGATTGCGGCCCCCACTCGCCACTCTTGAAGACGCCTCGGTCGGCTATGTCGCCGACAAGCCTGTGTTGTCCAACCTCAATTTTCGGATCGATCCCGACGACCGCATCGCGCTTTTAGGCCGCAACGGAAATGGCAAGACAACCCTGGCGCGTCTGCTGTCCGGGTCCTTAAAGGCAATGTCTGGCACGCTAACCACAAGCGCAAAAATGAATGTCGGTTATTTCGCCCAACATCAGATCGAAGAACTGGAACCCGACGACAGCCCACTGCAACACATGGTGCGACTGCTGCCAGACGCCAGACAAAGCGTTGTTCGTGCCCAGTTGGGTCGCTTTGGCTTTTCAGGCGATAAGGCAAATTTAAAAGTTCATAAACTTTCCGGTGGCGAACGCGCCAGGCTTGCGCTGGCACTGATTACCCGTGATGCACCGCATATGCTTATTCTGGACGAGCCTACCAATCATCTCGATATCGACACGCGCGAAGCGCTGGTCGAAGGGCTGAACGCATATGGTGGTGCGGTTATCATCATCAGCCATGATCGCCACCTGCTTGAACTGACCGCCGACCGGCTGATCCTGATCGACAATGGCACCGCTTTGGAATTCGATGGCAGTCTGGATGACTATCGCGATTTCATACTCGGTCGTGGCAATCGAAATTCCGGTGTCGAAGAAGACAAGCCCGCACCACGCACCAACCGCAAGGAAGAGCGTCGCCGTAGGGCTGAGCTTCGTGAGCGCACCCAAACGCTCCGCAAAAAAATCGCCAAGGCCGAACATGAAATAGCGGGTCTTGAAAAACAGATCGCCGAAATTGATCGCGCCCTGCTTGAACAAAGTGCCTATGAAGGCCCTCACAAAGGCATCCCCACGAACACACTTGTCCAGATGCGCGCCAAAATTGACAAGCAACGCCTGACCACCGAGGCAGGCTGGTTGAAATCCAGCCAAGCCATGGATGAGACGACGAAAGCCGAGACGTTGAACCAGAGTCTAACCCCGTAAGACGTTCCCTTAAAAAAAGGCCCCGCTTTTTAGGGCGGGGCCTTAAAGGAATGCCGAAATTTCGGCTGGGGGGGAGTTTGATTTCCGTAGAAACGACGTTGGAATTGCCACCCGGCTTTCCGGTTTTTTGGTTATCTACCGGGTGACAGTTTTTCCAGACGCTCCCGAATTTCTTGCGGCCTATTCCTTGTTAATGAAGACCTCGATTTCCTTGCCCAGGGTTTCGGATTGCTGGGATAGCTCGCTTGCAGCTGTCAGCACCTGGCCTGCGGATTGACCGGCTTCGTCGGCGGCGGCAGCCACCTGGGAGATGGTGCCGGTTACTTCCTGGGTTCCGGTGGCCGCTTCCTGAACGTTGCGGCTGATCTCGGAGGTCGCAGCGCCCTGTTCCTCGACGGCCGAGGCGATGCTTGCCGCAATCTCGTTGATCTCCTTGATGGTTGAACCGATGCCCTTGATGGCGCCGACGGCCTCACCGGTGGCCCCCTGAATGGCGCCGATCTGGTTGCCGATTTCCTCGGTCGCCTTGGCCGTCTGATTGGCCAGGTTCTTGACCTCGGAGGCCACAACCGCAAAGCCCCGGCCAGCATCGCCGGCACGTGCCGCTTCGATGGTGGCGTTCAGGGCCAGCAGATTGGTCTGGCCGGCGATGTCGTTAATCAGGCTGACGACGTCGCCGATCTTCTGGGCCGCTTCGGCCAGGCCTTCGACGGTGACGTTTGTCTCTTCCGCCTGGGTGACGGCGTTCTGGGCCACTTCCGAGGATTTTGAGACCTGACGGCTGATTTCCGAGATGGAACTCGACAGCTCTTCGGCAGCCGCGGCGACCGTCTGAACGTTTGTCGTCGCTTCTTCGGCCGCAGCGGACACCGAGGAGCTTTGCTCGCTGGTGCGTTTGGCGATCGACGACATCTCTTCCGCCGAAGCCTGCAATTCCGTCGATGCCGAAGCGACGGTTTGAACGACCCCCTTTACATGGCGTTCAAAATTATTCGTCATGTCAACGATGTTTGTAATGATACTCCAGGACAGCATGGGGCCGATATAGCCGCCATCCTTCCCCATGATCGCGGACACTTTAAGATCCAGGGTCTCGTCGCCGATCCCGATGCGCGCCTGATGGGGCAGGTTCTTGGGATCGCCAAGCAGATTGCGCTGATGGGCTGGATTCTTGTGAAAGACATCGATGCATTGGCCAAGCAACTCATC
>CAYTAE010000178.1:0-3545 GCA_964435655.1 uncultured Rhodospirillaceae bacterium | reverse complement strand
GGGAAAGCGGACTATCAAAGTCGCTACACCCTGAAGGGCCGTATGAATGAGGCCTCCCGGGAAATTTTTGGCTATAGCGGCGCGCCGTTTCTTTCCGGCCCGGTAGAGGTGGCGCTGGTTTATACAAACCGGGACGATAAAGGGCAGCTTGCAATCGATCTGGACCTTGCTTCTGGCGAACTTCATGTGCCTGGCTTTGAATGGACAAAGCCGGTGGGCGTGCCGGGAAAAGGAACCATTCAGGTTGATTTTGACAAGGGCCGGCTCCAGAAAATTCATGAACTTGTGATGACCGCCGATGACTTGGACGTGAAGGGCCAAATTGACTTTGCCTCCGATGGGAAAACGATCGAAGAGGCGCGTTTCGAACAGCTAAAGTTTGGCATCACGGACCTTAAAGGAAAGGGCGTGCGCGCTGCGGATGGCGGTTTTGATGTGACGCTTACCGGTCGTGGCTTTGATGCGAAAAAAATTCTTGAACAGGAAGAATCGGAGACGGATTTGCCGCCGTTGCGGCTTGCCGTTGCGGTGGATGCGGTTCGCCTTGGTCCTGGTTCCGGTGAAAAAATCGACCACCTTGAGGGGACGCTGAAATATGACGGAAAATTCTGGAGTTCAATCATGCTCGACGGTGTGTTGGAAAAACGTGGCACGCTGAAAATCATCGTGCAGCCGGATAA
The DNA here is from genome assembly GCA_964435655.1 of uncultured Rhodospirillaceae bacterium. Lineage (GTDB taxonomy): Bacteria > Pseudomonadota > Alphaproteobacteria. The sequence goes on along the minus strand of CAYTAE010000178.1, from coordinate 2,865 downwards.
AAACACCCGACGGCTGAGCCTCACATCGGATGCCGGCGGCGCTGTTCTGGAAGCTTTGGGGATCATGAAGAATTTGCATGGTGGTTCGCTTGTCATCGCGGGTGTTTTTCACGACAACGAAAAACCAGAGATGCCGCTTCGCGGGCGCATCAAGATGAAAAACTTCCACGCCGTGAACGCACCGGTGCTGACCAAGGTGCTTGCCGTTGCTTCACTTACAGGCATTCTTGATCTGTTGAAGGACGAGGGCCTCGAATTTACGCGTCTGGACGTGCCCTTTACGATTACGCCTTCTGAAATTCACCTCGACCAAGGCCGCGCCTTTGGGGCATCCCTTGGCATCACCTTCGCGGGCAAAGTCGATAAGGTGAAGGATGCCCTAGACATTCGGGGCACCGTTGTTCCTGCTTATACGATTAATCGCATTTTGGGGAAGATTCCCATCATTGGCGATATTTTGATCGGGGGCAAAGGGGAAGGCGTTTTTGCCATCAACTACAAGGCGGAGGGATCGCGAGAGGATCCGAAAGTTTCCGTTAACTTGCTGTCGGCGCTTGCGCCGGGGTTTCTCCGCAAATTCTTCGATGTTTTCGAGAAAGATGTCGTTTCGACGCCATCCCCGGAAACCGGGTCCAAACCCGACGCAAAACCCTAGCCTTTAACCGGCCCGGACGAGGACGTGCCGTTTCTTTCCGGCGCTAAGCTTGATCACGCCGTCGGCGTTGATGTCGGTCAGTTGGATTGGCGTCGTTTCTTCCGGTGGAACGCGTTCATTCACGCGTGCGCCGCCGCCGCGGATAAGACGGCGGGCTTCGCCGTTGCTGCCGGCTAGGCCGGTGCGGCAAAAAAGCTCGAAGGCGGGGATGCCTGATTCCAGTTCGTTCCGTGGCACGGTGAAGGTGGGCAGGCCCTCCGCTGCCTCACCTGCAAAGGTTTGTCGTGCCGTTTCCGCGGCCTTGGCCGCGGCCACCTTGCCATGGCAAAGGGTGGTGGTGGCATCGGCCAGGATTTTCTTCGCGTCATTCAACTCACTTCCCTGAAGGCTTTTCAGGCGATCAATTTCCTCCATTGGCAACTCGGTAAACAGGCTGAGGAACTTGCCAACGTCCGCATCTTCTGTGTTTCGCCAATATTGCCAATAGTCGTAGGACGAGAATTGTTTTTCATCCAGCCAGACGCTTCCTTTTGCCGTTTTTCCCATCTTTGCGCCAGAGCGTGTCGTGATCAGGGGTGAGGTGAGACCGAAAAGCTCGCAACCCTCGACGCGCCGTCCAAGTTCGACCCCATTGATGATGTTGCCCCATTGATCGGATCCACCCATCTGCAGCCGGCAGTCGTGGCGGCGCATCAATTCCAGGAAATCATAGGCCTGCAAAATCATGTAGTTGAATTCGAGAAAGCTGAGCGAATGTTCCCGATCCAAGCGAAGCTTAACCGAGTCGAAGCTCAACATCCGATTGACGGAAAAATGGCGGCCATAGTCCCGTAGGAAGGAGATATAGCCAAGGTCATCCAGCCACTCGGCATTGTCGAGGAAGATGGCATCCGTTTCACCCTTGCCGAAGGTGAGGAATTTTTCGAAGATTTTGCGAATGCCTTCCCGATTGCTGGAGATGGTCGCGTCGCTCAGCAATTGGCGGCTTTCCTCTTTTCCAGAAGGGTCGCCGACTTTTGACGTGCCACCGCCCAAAAGGACAATGGGCTTGTGCCCCATCTTCTGAAACCAGCGGAGCAGCATGATTGGCACCAGGCTGCCAACGTGCAGGCTATCGGCGGTGCAGTCGAAGCCGATATAGCCCGGCACTGGTGCTTTTGTTGAAAGAAGGGCGTCCAGTCCTTCCAGATTCGTACATTGATGTACGAATGCGCGCTCGACAATCGTTGCCAGAAAATCAGATTGGTGATTGGCTTTTGCCATTCGAATGCTCTCAATTCCTTGTCGCGTGGCGACTCCTGTCGCAGGCAATCCTTGCCGGATGTGTTGTGATTTAACACAATCGGCACAGGCCGGACAATGGAACGGACAAAGATTGATTTCCAGATGGGTGAATTTAAAGCAGTTTGGGCGTTAGGGCTGATGAGTGGCACGTCTTTGGACGGGGTTGATGCCGCTCTGGTCCACACGGATGGCGAGCGCGTGTCTAAAACTGGACCCGCCTGCATGAAGCCTTACAGCCCGGCCTTTCGTGAAAAATTACGCGGCGCGCTTGGTCGTAAGGGAAAAAATAAAAAAATTTCCCAGGAACTGACGGAATTGCATGCCGAGGCCGTCCGGGAATTGCTGGCGGCATCGTCATTCGTGGCCGCCGACATTGCCGTTATTGGTTTTCACGGGCAGACAATCTTGCACGAGCCAAAAAAGCATCGAACCCTGCAAATCGGTGACGGCGAGCTGCTTGCGAAGCTTACGGGCATCGATGTCGTCAACGATTTCCGCTCGGCCGATGTTGCCGCCGGCGGCGAAGGGGCGCCATTTGCACCGCTCTATCATTTGGCGCGTGCGGAAATTCTTGCGCGTCCCCTGGCGGTTTTAAATCTTGGTGGTGTCGCGAACGTAACCTGGGTCGGCGAAGGCAATGCCCTGCTGGCTTTTGACACCGGGCCAGGCAATGCCCTGCTGGATGACTGGGTGGCATTGAAGACGGGGGAGCCGTATGACAGTGAAGGGAAGCTGGCGATGCGAGGGACGGTGGATGACGCCATTCTGCAGCGGCTTATGCAAAATCCCTATTTTTGGCAGCGGCCTCCGAAATCTCTGGATCGCAACGCATTTGCCATTGATGTTCTGAGCGGCCTTTCGCCCGAGGATGGTGCTGCGACTCTTACGGCTTTTACTGCCGCTACCGTTGCCATGGCCGGGGAACG
>CAYTAE010000177.1:0-3549 GCA_964435655.1 uncultured Rhodospirillaceae bacterium | reverse complement strand
AAGTCTATTCTCTGACTTCTCTCACCTCGACTGCATGGCGCGCACTTTTAATTTCATTTGCCGGCGACGACGCAAAATGTCGGAAAGATTTTCCAAGGTCTCTGTCAAATTCCCCCCCGTTTCACGCTGAACCGACAAGCTGATGACGAAAAACTTGAACTCGGCCGTATCTATCCGTTTTGCTGCATTGTGCAGAGCTTCTTCCAGGGTTTGCCCCATGCGCATATGCTCGTCGATACGGCAAAATTCCAAACCGACCGGGTTGCCAATTTCACGACCGACCGCAGCAATCGAATCCGAAACCGGCAATCCCGATTTCAAACCACGCACGATTAAATCGATCCCGTCTGGAAAAAGACTGGTGAAACGAGTGATGCGCCGCGTGATCAGAAAACCAACGACAAGGTGGGGAAGCGTAATACCGGCAAAGGCCCCCATTGCAAGCGCAAGCAGGCCAGGAACATCGAACAGTTTTTCCGAAAAAAAAGAAACCGCAGCAACCAACAACGCACAAACAAGAACATATTCGCCCGGCAGGATGCGTTTGCCTGTTTTTTCGAGGCGCAGTTGCAACACTGCCGGATTTGGAAGCCATCGCCGCAACAGACGATCAAATGCGCCGATTGAGCTATAGACCTGCCCCCGCTTGATCCCGGCTTTCGGTCCCATCACGGATGGCATTTCAATACGGCGGCTGATTTTTTTGATGCGGTGATCCAATCGACGACGCGTATTTATTCCAAGAATGCCAAGGACCAGCACCGTTAAAGCGCCGCCCACCCCAAACAGAACCACCAACATCAGAAAGTCGTCACTGCCAACAAGCGCCCCCATTACAGCGCCTCCATCAGGGCCCGACCAAGGCCGTAATATTCAGCCTTCGGCAAGAAATTTGGCCGCGTTCCACTGGAGTGGAATTTTCCGCGCAGGATGCCGTCGTCCCCCTCGCCTTCGAAGTCAAAGCGGAAGAGCTCCTGAGTCGTAATGACCTCACCTTCCATGCCAACAACTTCCATAACGCTGACGAGCCGGCGAACGCCATCGCGCATGCGACTGACCTGGATAATCAAATCGATGGCATCGGCGATCTGGTTGCGAACGGCTTTTGCCGGCAGACTTATATTTGCCATCGCCACCATGTTTTCCAGCCGGGTCAGTGCCTCACGCGGGCGGTTTGCGTGAATTGTGCACATTGAACCTTCATGGCCAGTATTCATCGCCTGGAGCATGTCCAGGGCCTCGGAACCACGAATTTCGCCAAGGATGATCCGATCCGGCCGCATGCGTAGGGCGTTTTTAACCAAATCACGCATCGTAATTTCGCCCTGCCCTTCCAGATTGGAAGGCCGCGTTTCCAGACGAACCACATGCGGCTGCTGAAGCTGTAATTCCGCTGCGTCTTCAATTGTGACAACCCGTTCGCCTGGATCGATTGTCGCAGAGAGCGCATTTAACAACGTTGTCTTCCCGGACCCCGTCCCTCCAGAGATAAGAATATTCAACCGAGAACGCGACGCAATTTTCAAAAGAGTTGCCATTTTTTCAGAAACATTATGCTGGGAAACCATCTTATCCAGCGTGATCTGTGCCTTCGAAAACTTACGGATGGAAATGGACGCACCATCAACCGCCAACGGTGGAATGATAATGTTAACGCGGCTCCCGTCCTCCAGGCGGGCATCGACAAGGGGCATCGTTTCATCGATGCGGCGACCGATCTTGGTCACGATCCGCGTAGCGATATTCATAAGATGGGCTTCGCCTTGAAACGCTACGTCCGTAAGCTCAAGCTTGCCATTGCGTTCAACAAAGACCTGGTTAACGCCATTGACCATGATGTCGCTGATGCTTTCATCGGCCAGCAGCTTTTCCAATGGGCCAAGACCCATCATGTCGTTGATCAGCGACGTAATCAGATCGCGCTGTTCCAACTGGTTGAGGCGAATGTCCTGTTCCTGGAGAATCTCCCCAAGCACATCTGCAATCTGCGTTGCCAGCTCGGCACGCGGCAATTCGGCGGCGGCGGCAATGTCAAGACGTTCAAGCAATACCGTCCGAATTTGCAAATTTGCTGCCTCGACCTTTGAACGACTTGAAGAAGGCGCGTCATGGTCATAGGTATCGCTTTTTTTGTCCGTTGCGACACAAGGTGCGACACCCGCAAAGGAAATCAGGTTGTTCAAGAGAAGGGTAACAAGTTCCCTTTCCGAAAACGCCGCTTCATCGGCATTCTTTTCCTGAACATTCTCACGAATAATTTCCTGAACCTGTTTGGCCAGCGCACCGCGCGTCGCACCGGATTTTGCCGTCGCAACAAGACGCTCACGGACAATCGGTTGCAGGCGAAGAAAAACATCCTCAAGATCGGCACATGGCAGTGGAAAGGATTCGATGACCTCACCAGCATCTTTTTTCATGCCTGAGGGTGCGAGGCTGTCAGCCGAGTTTACCGCCCCGTCGAAGGACGACCCTTCGTCAAGGGAATGAATCGTTGCAGAACCACGCTTTCCAAAGATGCGCGTTTTCATTGTTTGAACAGTTTTATGAGGGGGGACGTTTTCTTGGCGATGCTCTCCCCGGATAAAATGTGGCTTATTTTTCGGCAGGCTTTGGCCAGCCCGCTTCCCGCCATGACGGCCGGTGCCGGCTTGCCAGACCGGTTGGAAAGCGCGATTGCCTTGCGGTCATAAGGGACAATTTCATCAATCGGCATTCCGACCGCTTCTTCAAAGGCACCTCTGGGCACGTCACTTCCATCTTCCGGTCGCGTGCGATTAACAAGAACAGAGATTTTTGCGCGCGGTGCAACGCTGCGAATAAGAGAGCGAAGCCGAGTGGAATCGCGCATACCAACCAGGGAAAAATCCGTCACAACCGCAATGACTGCGGATTTCTCCAGCGCTTCGTAATAACGCAGTGCCAACCCACGGGGAAGGTCGAGGATTACGCATTCAAAGTTGCGGCGAAGCTCGACAAGCATACGATGGAGCCCTTGCGGATCAAAGGCGAGAGCCTCGTCCAGGGCTTCTTCCGCGCCAAGAACGTAGAGATTATCGCCCTCATGGACGAGGACACTGGCCACAAAAAGATCGTCGACTCGCTCCGGATTTTCCAGGGCTTCGCGAAATCCCCTGCTCGGCTCAACATCCAAAGAAAGCGAAACCGTTCCGAATTGAAGGTCTACATCCACCAATGCCACGCGCCGCTTTTGTTCCTTTGCAATCAGCCACGCGCTGTTTACGGCAAGCGTGCTGGCACCAACCCCACCACGCGCGCCAACAATGGTAATCAGCCTGCCGGGGCTGTTTTCTTCTGTCTTTGCTTTTGCGCTGGAAAGGGAATGGATCGACCGTTCGAAGGCTTCGAACGTAACCGGCTTGACCAGATAGTCGGCGACGCCCGCATCCAGAAGCGCACGGAACAACTGCACATCGTTCGTGGCCCCGATTGCGATAACCGTTGTGCCAATATCGCAAACTTCGGCCAGGCTGTGTACATCCGCCAGTGGTTGTTGCGAATCCGACAAATCAATGATGAGCAAACCCGGCG
>CAYTAE010000176.1:0-3589 GCA_964435655.1 uncultured Rhodospirillaceae bacterium | reverse complement strand
GTCGTCTCGAAAATTTCCGCTATTTCCTGACACTGACACCTGGATCGTGCCGGGCAATATGCCATCGACCCTTGACCAAAAGCGGCGGATAAGGCCATCCATCCGATGACCAATCACCTTGGGATTGCCCTCATACAACTAAATCCGACCGTCGGTGATTTGGCGGGAAATCTGGAGAAAATCCGTCACGCCTATCGCAAGGCGACGGCGGAAGGGGTTGATCTTGTCATTGCCAGCGAGCTTGTCGTCACCGGTTATCCGCCGGAAGACCTCATGCTGAAACCTTCTTTTCAGGAGGCGACTGAAAAGGCGGTGCACGCACTTGCGGCAGAACTTACAGGCGGGACGGGGCCGGGCCTTTTGATTGGGGCGCCTTGGCGTGATGGGGACGCGCTCTACAATGCGTCGCTTTTGCTGGACGACGGCAAAGTGGTCAATGCGCGGTTCAAACATGATTTGCCAAATTATGGTGTTTTCGACGAACGGCGGATTTTTTCTTCCGGCCCGTTGCCGGGCCCGGTGAATTTTCGCGGCGTGCGCCTTGGCGTCATGCTGTGCGAGGACATGTGGACTTCGGAAGTGACGGAATGTCTGGTGGAATCCGGCGCGGAAATTTTAGTCGTTCTCAACGGCTCCCCCTTCGAAGTCGACAAGCCGGATCAGCGTCTGAATCTTGCGGTGGCGCGCAGTGTCGAATCTGGTCTGCCGTTGATTTATACCAACCAGATCGGCGGGCAGGATGAGCTGGTTTTTGACGGTGGTTCCTTTGTTATTGGCCATGACCGCACCCTTGCGGCTCGGGCTGCCAATTGGCGTGAAGAAGAAATGATTACGCGCTGGCATCAAGACAAAAGCGCCTGGCTTTGTGACGTCGGGCCGATGGCAGAGGAAACAAGCGGAACGGAGGCAGTCTATCAGGCGTTGCTGCTTGGTCTTCGTGATTACGTTACGAAAAATGGGTTTCCCGGTGTTTTGATAGGCCTTTCCGGCGGCATTGATTCGGCTCTCACCGCGGCCCTGGCCGTGGATGCGCTGGGCAGTGATCGCGTGCATGGGATTCGCATGCCTTCCCCCTACACGTCGCCGGCAAGCCTTGAAGATGCCGAAATTCTTGCGGACAATCTTGGCATGCGCCTGGATACCATTTCGATCGAACCAGCGATGGTCGCTTTCGATGCGATGCTAAAAGAACTTTTTGCCGGACAGGATGCGGATGCGACCGAGGAAAACATTCAGGCGCGTGCACGTGGCATGACGCTGATGGCGCTCAGCAACAAATTTGACCATCTTGTTCTCAGCACCGGGAACAAGTCGGAAATGTCCGTTGGCTATGCGACGCTTTATGGCGATATGGCGGGTGGATTTGCGATTCTGAAAGACGTTTATAAGACGACGGTTTATAAATGTTGTCGCTGGCGGAATGTACATTTTCCAGAAGGGGCACTTGGACCGAAGGGAATGGTTCTTCCCGATCGTATTCTGACAAAAGCGCCTTCCGCCGAGTTGAAACCGGATCAGTGCGACCAGGACACGTTGCCGCCTTACGAAGATCTTGATGCAATTCTTTCCTGCCTGATTGAAAAAGACATGTCTGTGGATGAAATTGCCGGCCAGGGATATGATCGCAAGACCGTAAGCTGGGTCTGGAAGATGCTAGACATCGCCGAATACAAGCGCCGCCAGGCGCCGCCGGGGGTAAAGATCACCAGCTGTTCGTTCGGCCGCGATCGCCGTTATCCGATTACGAACCGTTACAAGGGGTTGGCATGAGCGTATCGCGATCTTCCATTCGCACCCGCTTTGCGCCAAGCCCAAGCGGACGGCTGCACGTTGGCAATGTTCGCGTCGCGCTTCTTAACTGGCTTCTTGCGCGCAAATCAGGTGGGCAGTTCATCCTACGCTTCGATGACACCGATATGGACCGTAGCCGCGAAGAATATGTGATCGCGGCGCGTGAGGACCTTCGCTGGTTAGGTCTGGAATGGGACGTGGAGGCACGCCAGTCGGAACGGCTTGATCTTTATACGAAGGCAGTCGAAACCCTTAAAACAGCGGGACGGCTTTATCCCTGTTACGAAACTCCTGAGGAATTGGCGTTAAAGCGTAAGGTATTGCTTTCTCAAGGAAAACCTCCGATTTACGATCGTGCAGCGTTGCGCATTGGCGCGTCCGAGCGCCAGCGTCTCGCGGCGGAAGGGCGTCAACCTCATTGGCGTTTCCAGTTGGCCCAACAGGAAATTCACTGGGTTGACGGGGTTCGTGGTGAGGTTCGCTTTGATGCAAAAAATCTGAGCGATCCGGTGTTGATTCGTGCCGATGGGACACCGCTTTTTATCCTTCCTGCTGCAGTTGATGACATTGACATGGCAATCACGGACGTCCTGCGCGGTGAAGATCACGTAACGAACACGGCCATTCAAATGCAGATTTTCGAAGCCCTTGGTGCCGAGCCGCCGCGATTTGCCCATTTTCCCCTATTGACGGATCGTCAAGGAAAGGGACTTTCGAAGCGCCATCAAAGCCTGGCCGTTGCAGATTTGCGGGAAGAGGCGTTTGAGGCGATGGCGTTGAACAGCCTGCTTGCTTTGATTGGAAGCTCGAACCCGGTTGTCCCATCGGCGTCTCTCGAAGCCTTGGCAGAAAACTTTGACATGCAAAAATTTGCGCGGGCAACGCCAAAATTTGACCTGGAAGAACTAAAAAACATGAACGCAAAATTGCTTCATCTTTTTTCCTTCTCGGACGTGGCATCGCGTCTCGGTGCGCTGGACCTGCGTGATGCGGACGAAGGTTTTTGGCTTGCCGTTCGCGACAATCTTGAACGTCTTTCGGACGTTCAAGATTGGTGGCGCGTCTGCCATGGGGAAATTACGCCGGTTATCGAGGACGCGGCTTTTGCCAGTTCGGCGGCAGCGTTGTTGCCGGAAGGGACGTGGGGGCCGGATGTCTGGAAAATTTGGACGGACGCGGTAAAGCAGGCCAGCGGCCGGAAAGGGAAGCAGCTTTATCATCCGCTTCGCCTGGCGCTTACTGGGTTCGAACGTGGACCGGAATTGAAGAATCTGTTACCGATCATCGGTAGAAAGCGGGCCCTTGCCCGATTGCAGGGACAGACGGCCTGATCCATTTGGCCATGAAGGATGCCGTTCGCGACGACCCATGGAACTTGTTCTCTACAACACCTTTACTCGCAAGAAAGAGGCTTTTACCTCTCTGCGCCCGGACACGGTCGGTATCTATGTCTGTGGGCCCACCGTCTATGACCGGGCCCATGTCGGCAATGCCAGGCCGGTTCTTGTTTTTGATGTTCTTTATCGGTTGCTGAAGCGCCACTTTTCAAACGTGACCTATGTTCGCAACATCACGGACGTAGACGACAAGATCAACGCTGCCGCCGCCGAAAAGGGCGAGACGATCGGTAATTTGACAGAGCGGACGGTCCAGGCCTTTCACGAGGACATGGCGTCCCTTTCGGCGTTGCCCCCGGACATTGAGCCGCGGGCGACGGAACATATCGCCGCCATGCTTGAAAGGATCGAATGCTTGATCGAAAAGGGCCATGCCTATGTTGCCGATGGGCATGTGCTTT
>CAYTAE010000175.1:2247-3590 GCA_964435655.1 uncultured Rhodospirillaceae bacterium | reverse complement strand
TGCACCCATCCGTAAAGAATGGGCTCGCCGATCACGCGTATCTTGAGGCTCGCGTCCCGGTACGGATCAAGAACCGCGTTGATTTGACGAAAGGCCGTGCCGTAATCAAGGTTGCGGTCAATGAAATCAATCGTCATCAGGGTCGAACGCAAATCCCGCGCAACATAGGTGCCATAAACCTGCTTGCTTCCAAGAATATCCTTGCGCAGCTTCTCCATCTGGCTGTCGTTCTGCGGCACGCGCCGCATAAGCGGCCGGGCCTCGACCCCCATCAGGCCGGCACGCACCTTCTTCAGCTTGCGCGCCGCAATGGAAATGATCTGAAAATGGTTGATGGCGTCCAACTGGCGAAAATCCAGTTGCAGGGCGGCGATCTTCTCAAGGAAGGGCGTTTGAAAAATGTCGCCTTCCGTCGGTTCAAACATGATCGTGACCATGTTCGAGCCGCCAAACGAATCCTTATATTGTTCGTTTACCTGAACGTAAGGATGACCGTGGGGAAGCAGATCGGTAAAAGCGGTGGCGATTCGCGTGTCACGAATGGCCGAATAGGCCAGCAAAAGCGTGGCGAAGGTGACGACAAGCACCACCGCAAGCCGGTAGCGAATGGTAAAGTCGGCAAACCCCTCGATGAAGGCGGCAACTTTCCCGTGGGAAATCATATGTCTCTCCGGCTTTGTCAGAGGGAATGGCTTGGAACAACGCCTGAAACGCCAAGCGCTAAGCCTTATTTATCAAAGAATAACAGCACTCTACCGTCTCGCGGTAGTTATCAATGCCGCGTTTAAACAACCGACTTTCGACCGGCCGCAAGGAGAGCGGATAACGGGATGGCCATCCCGATCATCAGGCAGGTTGCCTCGGACAAGCTGTTGAAATAACGGAAGAAATTTTCCTCTCCAAAAGGGATGGAATGCTACACTTTGGCTCAAGCTATTTACTTTGACAAAGACGGAGAAGGGTGATGAGCACCGACTGGTTTGGAAGAAAGCGGATCGGCTGGGGCATCCGCCCGGCAAGCTGGGAAGGCTGGACCACCGTTCTTATTTGCATCGCCGTGGGGGTGGCCGCTTATTTCTATTTCTGGACCATGGGAGAGAAGCTTACCTTCGCCATCCTGTTGACCGTCGATGTGGCCGTCTTCGGCGGCATTTGCTGGGCCAAATTTGACCGGAAAGAACGCTCGTAATTTGTTTTGCCTAGCACCTCTTTTTCTTCAAGCTCACAGGCGATGCAAATGAATTCCAACGAACAACAATTGCTCGATAGCTTTTTTGCCGGCATCGCACACGACAGCATCTCGTCCTTCAACCAAAAGGCGGATAGTAAAGACCGGCGCATGG
>CAYTAE010000175.1:0-2237 GCA_964435655.1 uncultured Rhodospirillaceae bacterium | reverse complement strand
ATCTCGTCCTTCATCTGCGCCATCGTAGAACAGCCGGAATTAATGGAGGGTCTAAAAGACATCGATCTGGTAGCCGACGATGTCGCGGCCTTTGCGCGAACGAAAGGCTTCGCCTTCTCTGCGGACGACCTGGAAGCCTTCCTCGAAGACCGGATGAAAAAAAAGCTGGATGTGGAGGAACTGGATTTACGCCAGGCGTTTCAGGATCGTTCCGATCGCGGTGAAATTCCAGCACCCGTTTCCACAAACAAAACCGCGGCCATAAAAGAACATGTCCTTGATTTTCGTTCGGGTGCCGACGGAAAGCTCTCCCTGGATCGGGCGGAAATCCTCAAAGGCGACGTCACGGTCATCCGTCAAGCGCCAGCAATCGCTCGGCTGACTTCGGTTTTACGGGAAATTCTGGAAGATCATTTCAAGCCCTATGATCCACTTGTCGCCCATGAAAAATTGAGCGCTGCATCCTATAAGACGCGCGTCGAGACGGCCTATGACGCCCTGCTGGCAGAGAAACGAATCCCCCCCATCCTCACCGCCTTCATGGAAGAAATCGGCTGCCCCCCGGACCAGACCGTTTTTGAATGGCCCGGCTTCCGCCTGACCTTCCCTCACGGCAGCCAGCCGGAGGGCTATTACCGCACCAACATCTCCGGGTCGCTACCGCCCCACCGCGACACCTGGTACGGGTCGCCCCGGCAACAGATTAATTTGTGGGGGCCGCTCTATCCTTTGGAAACAAACGAAACCCTTCGCACACTGCCCGCTTATTACTATCAGAGCGTCAAAAACAGTTCCCGGGGATACGATGTCTGGCGCAATGCCGTAGGGCTTAATATTTCGCCCATGCTGCGCGAACATGTAGATGCCTCAAATCCCATCGCACCGCCTCTAACAATGGGCGATGTCATGGCTTTTGCTGCCCATCACCTTCACCACAGCGCTCTGAACCAACGCAAAACGACACGCATTACCTTTGAATTCCGCCTGCTTTGCAAAGAAGATAAAGGGGCAAGTTATGCCCCGCCCAACATTGATTATTTCGGTTTTGGGGAAATCTACAAAGGTTGGTTCCAAAGCGATGGAAAAGAAGTCTTTCACAAGCCCTGAAACAATGAAAACCCCAAGGCAAGACAGCTGCAAAAAAAAGGCCTAGCCGTTTCCAGCTAGGCCTTGAGGCTTTATGGGGATGGCGGTAGGGGAAAAGTCTTCATAACGCGCCGGCTACCGGCAAGCACGCACCTGATCACGGAGCAGCGTGTAATCGGCAAGCCATTCCGGAGTTCCCCAGTCGGGTGGCATCTGCGCCACTTCATGCGCGATTCGATCCTGCTCGGAAGACGAATATTCAACGATGGGGGGGCAGCTAGAACTTGCCCCGGCGCAGGCGTTCAATAAGACCGCTACGAGTGCGAGGACGCAAATGGAGAAGTTTCTTGGCGATTTGATCCCACTGAAAACGTCGGCGTGAACAGCCTATGTCCGGAACCATGTCCAGAATGCTACGGCGTTGAGGAAATTTACCTCGAGACCCGTTTCGGCGTTCTCGCCATCCCCTGCACCGCTTGCAATGGATGGTCCTGAGCCCACCAAAACGCACATGCTCGGAAACTGTCCAATCTATTCCAAACGGGTCAAGTCTGATTTGAATGACTTTTCTAAAAAGACTCCCCCGTAAAGCGTTTTTAGTCTGTGTTTGGGGGTTTTATCTGATCATAGGTGCGAATGATCTATCTGCACGTCATTTGGAAATGGCTGTCCTCGACCGGTTTCCATCGCCTCTTTAAGGCTCAGTAAGAATACAGCCCACTTCGTACTGCAATGAGCCATAAAATCAGGGGATTCTTTCCAATTGGAATGTGTAAATCTGACGAATATTTGTTCATCATCAACGTGTAATTGAAATAAAACTTCTGTACCCATCCATCCTTCAGGCATATTACCGGAATGTTTCCAGCGCACCGTTTTATTTGGGATGAGCTCTGTAACGGCGAAGTTCACGCCAATATCGCCAAAGCGAAATTCAATAACGGAACCCACGTCTCCTGTTCCGGAGACATCATTGGTCCACCATTTCGCTAGTCCATCATTTGTCGTTAACGCTTCATAGATTTTTTCCGGTGAAGCCTTAATGCCGACTTGGTGATTTATATCAGGCATAATATTTCCCTAAAGTTGAAAATGATTTGGAAATGGCTTTAGGAACACATCTTTTTCATGGCTTCCGCAATTTCTTCCGG
>CAYTAE010000174.1:0-3596 GCA_964435655.1 uncultured Rhodospirillaceae bacterium | reverse complement strand
GCACGGCCGATCACCGTGGCCACCGGCGCCAGCGTGATGTAGCGCTTTTCCCAGTTCAAACGCATGCCCAGCACATCTTCCCCTTCGTAGGTGCCACGGCAAATGATGCCGGTGCTGGTCGTCGAAGCGGCGTCGCTGCCAGCCATCGGCTCGGTCAGAGCAAAACATGGAATTTCTTCACCACGTGCGAGGCGGGGCAGGTAATAATCCTTCTGCGCGTCGGTTCCGTGATGGAGAAGAAGCTCCCCCGGCCCGAGAGAATTGGGAACCATCACAGTCACGCCGGCGGCCACACTTCGGCTGGAAATTTTGACAATCACAGCGGAATGCCCGATGGCTGAAAAGCCAAGCCCGCCATATGCCTCGGGAATGATCATGCCGAGGAAACGATGCAGCTTCAGAAAATCCCAGACTTCCTGGGAAAGTTCCCGCGCCTGGGTGATTTTCCAATCGTCGATTATTGCGCATAATTCTTCGACAGGGCCATCTAGAAACGCCTGTTCCTTTTCCGTTAGAGGGCGCACTTCAAAATTGATTAATTTCTGCCAATCGGGATTTCCGGAGAAAATTTCGCCATCCCACCAGACAGTCCCGGCCTCAAGAGCAACCCGTTCTGTATCACCAATATTTGGCAACACCTTGCCAATAAGCCGCATCAGAAACGACGAAATCAACGCCTGGCGGATTCCTGAAACACCGAAAAGAAGCGCAAGGAGAACAACGGCAACAACCATCGCAGCAAAGGCGTCAGGCGATTGCACTCCACCGACAAACGAGGCGAGGAGAACGGCCGCTGTCAGGGGTAGCCATGCCCAATACCCTCTTCCGGCATAGAGAAGGCCAAAAAGAAGAAACACCCCAACCGCAACAAACAACGCCCCCATAACAACATCCTTCGCTTTTCTTAACGTACAAACTGCCTTGCGCTTCGACTAGTTGCGCAATGGTTTTCCCGTCATCAACATATGTTTAATGCGCGCGATGGTGCCCGACTGGCAGGCAAGTTTTGTGAAGGCCTGACGCTCAAGCATCAACACATCGTCTTCGCACAAGGGTTCCGTCACATCGCATGCGCCACCGCTAAGCACGCGCGCCAACGCATCGGCCACAACCGCATCATAGGGCGTTGCCAGGCCACGCCGACGGAAATCCTCAACTGCCATCTTCATCCCGGCCCACGCCCCCGGCCCAGGCAACGCAAGGGCGACCGGTTCCGGGGCCGCATAATCCGTCACCAGCGCAAGCGCGCGCGCCTTGGCATCGGCAAGCAGCCGATAACGGTTCATGGTAATCCCGTCTTCAGGACGCAGAAAAAGGCAATCCTTCGCCTCATCCGCCGATTTGGCGACGGTGGCCACGCTGATGATTTCGAACGCCTTGCGAACCGGCGGCATCGGACCGTCGGGACGGTCAGGATGAATCGACCATCGCGTCAGCATCTCTTTGCACCCGCCCCATCCCGGGATGATCCCGACGGCGGGTTCCACCAAACCAGTATAAGTTTCGGCATGGGCCTGAATGCCATCGCAATGCAAAAGCACCTCGCAGCCGCCCCCCAGCGCCATGCCGGACGGCGCACCAATGACTGGAAAAGGCGCGTATTTCAGGGCTTTTAATGTCTTCTGGCCGTTGCCGATCAACCAGCTGATCACGAAGCCTGCACGCAGGAATGCGGGCAACAGCAACAGCGCCAAATTCGCACCGACTGAAAAATTGCTGCCTTCGTTGTAAATCACCAGGGCCTTGTGGCGTTTGGGCACCACGTCGAGGGCTTTGCGCAGCATGGACAGGATGCCGAGGTTGAGCGCGTTCATTTTTGAATGAAATTCAAGACAGACCACCCCATCGCCAACGTCCCACAGGCTAGCTGACCGGTTGGCGGCAAGAGGTTGCGACGCGTGCTTGATATCGGACAGCATTTCAACCCCCTTGGGGCGAACCACGTCTTTGTACACGCCGTCGACGGTCAGATATTGCCGCTGCCCCGCTTCCACCCGATAAAACGACCGCCCGTCTGCCTGGGCTAGCAAGGGCGGCACGGGAAGGCCTTCGACCCGCAGTCGCTTGGCGAACCATGCCGGGCCAAGCTTGTCGATCATCTCGAAGGGGCCAGCTTTCCAGTTGTAGCCCAGCCGCATGGCTTCATCGACCGCACAGATGTCGTCGGCAATCTCAGGCACCAGCGAAGCGGCATATCCAAGGGTTTTTGACAGGACCCGCCAAGCGTATTTTCCGCCTTTGTCACCATGGACAACCAATGCGCGCAGCCCTTTTTTCCGCGCCGCCTTCATGCTTGCAAAGCTTGGTTTGCGCGCCGTCCTGTATTCACCGCTTGTAAGATCAAGTGCTTCCTTGACTCGCTTTCCCGGAGACCTGTTCAGTCGATAGAACCCGCCCTTGCCCTTACGACCGGTATAGCCGTCGGCAATCATGCGCTCGATCAATTCCGGCTTTCGATAAATGGCATGGAAGGCGTCCCCTTCGGCCAGCGCCCCGGCAAGCCCGCCTAGGACATGGGGCATAAGGTCCAGCCCAACCAGATCGAGAAGCCCAAAAACACCGGTTTTTGGAACGCCGATCGGACGGCCAAGAATGGCGTCCGCCTCTTCAACCGTCAGCCCCCCATCCATCGCCTCGACAACGCTGCATTGCAGCCAGAACGTGCCGATGCGATTGGCAATAAAGCCTGGCCTATCCTTGCAATCGACGACGCTTTTGCCTAGCACTACATCGGCAAATCTGCGCACGCGATCCACATTTTCCAAATGCGTCGCCTCGCCCGCAACAATTTCAAGAAGACGCATGTAACGGGGTGGGTTGAAAAAATGCGCGATCAGAAAGTCCTGAACAAAGCGGTCCGGCATGTCCTTTGTTAAAAGGGAAATGGGGATGGTGGACGTGTTTGAAGAAACAATCGAACCGGGCTTACGGACCGTCTCGATCTTCCGGTACAGGCTTTGCTTGATTTCCTGTTTTTCGATCACGGCCTCGATGATCCAATCGCATTCGGCAAGAAGACCCAGATCGTCTTCGATGTTGCCCGGGGTAATTCGTTTTGCATTGCGCGTATGCATGAAGGGCGCCGGATCGGCTTTTTGCATTTTAGCGATGGCTTCTTCCGCAATGACGTTGCGGTTTTCCGCATCTTTGGGAACGATATCCAACAACACCACACGCTTTCCGGCATTCGCCACCTGGGCCGCAATTCCAGCTCCCATGACCCCCGCGCCGATAACGGCAATGCGTTCAAACTCGGTCATTGAACAGCCTCTAGAACCGTCGCAATCCCCTGGCCGCCGCCGATACATTGCGTCACCAATGCAAACTGGCCGCCTTCGCGTTTCAAAAGCTGAGCCGCCTTGCCAGTGATGCGCGCACCGGTCGCGCCAAGAGGATGACCGATGGCAATCGCCCCGCCATCCAGATTGACGACCGCTGCATCGCAGCCCAACTCGCGCATGGAGGCCAGCGATTGGGAAGCGAAGGCCTCATTCAGTTCAATCAGGTCAAGGTCGCCAATGCCAAGCCCCGCGCGTTCCAAGGCCTTTTTGGTCGCACCCACCGGGCCGATGCCCATGATCTCCGGCGAACACCCC
>CAYTAE010000173.1:0-3599 GCA_964435655.1 uncultured Rhodospirillaceae bacterium | reverse complement strand
GGGCCGGGCCGTCGATGCCATAGGCCCAGTGCAGGCCGGTGTTGAACCATTGCGGCGAATTCGGTGCACCCATCTGGGTGCAAAGCATGTAGCGCATTTCGTCAAAATAGGCGTGTGCGTCGGTTTCTGACGAAAAATAGCCGCCCTTCCATCCCCAATATGTCCAGGTTCCGGCCAGTCGGTCGATGACTTGGCAAACGCTGGTTTCGCCGCCATAGCGTTGAGCCTTGGGCAGATGTGTTAAGGCGTCGCTGTCGGCTTCCTGCCGCCAAAGCC
This sequence comes from uncultured Rhodospirillaceae bacterium, assembly GCA_964435655.1. Classification (GTDB taxonomy): domain Bacteria; phylum Pseudomonadota; class Alphaproteobacteria. The sequence continues at coordinate 3,323 of CAYTAE010000173.1, read as the reverse complement.
ATTCCGGTACATCCGTTTCCGGTATTGCTTTTCGCTTTGTCGGCACCCCGGCCTTGCGGAAATATTTCTGGGCAATGACGTCGCAGGCAACTTGCGACCAACTTTCTGGCATCTCGACGTTGTCGAGATGAAAGACAATGGAACCATCTGGATTGCGAATTTCACTCGTCGTTTTGCAAAAGGTTATTGCCTCATATGGTGAGGTCCCTTCGGTCGTATAACGGCGTGAAATTCGCATGTTTCCCCCAAACGTTTATGAGGGGGGGCATGAATTACCTTGTACGGCTTATTTTTGAACGAGCCCCCCAATGGTGACAGAAATTAACTACATGTTGTGCCAATGGCAACAACAAACACAAAATACTGCATAAGCAGCGGGCTTTATGGGACCTCCATGCGGCATAAGTCGCTGACTTTTTTAGCGAAATTTTTCAGCCGGTTTGTCCGGGAGGCATGTCTGGGGCGATGGCCGGACCATTCCCTGGCGCGGCCCGCATCCGCCTGGCACGCTGGGAAAGGGAGGGGGCTAGACGCCGGGGGGGTCCGGATGCGATACATGCCGTTCGTTTCGGCTTTTTTCGATGTTCGGTCGTTTCGATGTTTGGTTGTTGCAGCGGTGGGTTTTCGTTTCCATGACCTTTGGCACTTGGCTTCTTACGATTTTTCGCGGCCGCTTTGTTGGTGCCGACGAGTTGGGCAATCGCTATTATCGTACGCGCAGGCGCGGCGATATGCGGCGTGAGCGGCGTTGGGTGGTTTACAGGGGAAAGACGGAAGCGTCGAAGGTGCCGCCGATGTGGCATGCTTGGCTCTGTCATACAATCGCCGAGCCGCCCTTCGATAAGGCGCCGACGCGGGCATCCTGGCGTAAAGAACATCTACCGAATTTGACAGGTACATCAAAGGCATATCGGCCATCCGGGGCGATCGAGGCGGTCGCGCCGAAGTCGCAACCCCAAGGTTACGAGGCATGGCGGCCGAATTGACGACGCGGGCCCGGAGAAACTGCGGGCGGATGAAATAAAAGGCCAGGAAAACAGAGGGCAGGACTTCATGCGAAGAAACATGGTCGAAACGGTGATGGGCGGTGTCGTGCTGATCGTAACCGCGCTGTTCCTGACATTTGCATATAATTACACGGGTGCGGGGACGGGCGCGGGCGACCGTTACGAATTATGGGGCCAGTTTGACCGGGTGGATGGTTTGCAACTGGGTTCGGATGTCAAGATCGGTGGCATCACGGTCGGCACGGTGCTTGAGCAGACCCTCGACATGCAAGGTTATCTTGCCACGGTTCGTTGGAACGTCGATATGGACGTAAAGCTGACGACGGACACCGTCGCTGAAATTGCTTCCGATGGGCTGATTGGCGGGAAATATCTGGCGCTTGTTCCGGGTGGCGAGGACAGCTATCTCGAACCGGGCGGTGAGGTCGAATTCACGCAGCCGCCGGTTGATCTGTTGCAATTGCTTGGGCAAATGCTGCTCGACCGGGCAACGGAAGATAAATAGGGTGCACCGCCTGCCGTTTCCGATGGCAGCGGATGTTAAAGAACAATAAGGAGGATTAGGTAGATGCGAAGGAATGTGATTGAAACGGTGATGGGCGGTGTTGTGCTGATCGTCGCAGGGTTCTTTCTTTTCTTCGCATATACTGCGGCGGGCATTCAGGGCCAGGCCGACGGCAAGGAATATTGGGGACAGTTCCATAATATCGGCGGCCTTCAGGTGGGCGCCGACGTGAAGATAGCAGGTATCCATGTGGGTTCGGTTGTAAGGCAGGAGCTTGTCAACCCGGACTTGCTCCCCGTTGTCCATATCCGCCTATCCCCACAGGTCGAACTCACCAAAGACGCGTTAGCGAAGGTCGTCTCCGAGGGGCTTCTTGGCGGCACCTATCTTTCCCTGGAGCAGGGCAAGTCGGACGCTGTCATTGCGGCCGATGGGGAGATCAAGAGGACGGAAGGTCCCTTTGGTCTTGAACAGATCATCGGCGAGTTCATTTTCAGCAAGCCGGAAGCGGACGAGTAGGATCGTCGGCCGCTTTTATGGGATGGTTGTCTAATCCATCGTTCCGGTTTCGACGGGCCTGTTTTGCGCTGCTTCCTCTTCTTTTGGTATCGACCGTGGCCGAGGCAGCAAGTGGCGTCCTGTTGCAAGGGTTGGATAAGATCACGGCGCGTGTTTCGACGATCGAAGCGCCGATGAACAAAACGGTGCGTTTCGGATCGCTTGAAATCATCGTTTTGGCTTGCGACAAGCGTCCGCCGGAAGACCTTCCGGAAAGTGCGGCCTATCTCGTCAGTCGCGATATCCGTCCTGATGCGGGACCGGTAAATCTTTTCCGGGGTTGGATGTTTGCTTCAAGTCCTGCCCTTTCGGCGCTGGAACATCCCGTCTATGACATCTGGGTGCTGGACTGCTTGAACGGCCGCTAGCCAGCCGCATTTCCCACTTCAAAATGAAAGTGACCGTTTCCCTTCAGAGCTTCGGCGAGGCGTGCATGAAATTCGGCGCGGGGAATTTCTACGGCTCCGAACTGGCTCAGGTGATCCGTAACGAATTGAACGTCCAGCAGTGTGAAGCCGCCTTTGCGAAGGCGTTCGACAAGATAGACAAGCGCGATCTTGCTGGCGTCGGCTTTTTTGCTGAACATGCTTTCGCCGAAAAAGACGCCGCCAAGGGCCACACCGTAAAGCCCACCGACAAGCCGGTTGTCCTGCCAGCATTCGATGCTATGGGCGTGGTTCTGGTGATGCAGGGCACAATAAAGTCCGACAATCGTATCGTTGATCCAACTGTCCGGGCGTTCCGGCGTGGGTTCCGCGCAGGCCCGTATCACCGTTTCGAAGGCCCGGTCGAAGGTGACATGAAAAGGGCAGGTCTTCAGGGTCCGTCGCAACCGCTTTGGAATGTGGAATTGATCAAGGGGTAAGATGCCGCGCTGTTCGGGGTCGACCCAGAAAAGGCTTTGGGAATCCCGGTCTTCCGCCATTGGAAAAATTCCGGCGGCATAGGTGCGAAGCAACAATTCCGGGCGAAGGTCCATGGGTTGCTTTTCATGTGCAGAAAAAGGGTTGTCTAATCCTTACCTTCGACGAAACGTTCGAGCCAGTGAATGTCGTAATCGCCGTTCACAAAGTCTTTTTCGGCAATCAGGCGCTTGAAAAGTGGGATCGTCGTATCGATGCCATCGATGACGTATTCGTTTAGGGTGCGGCGCAGTCGCATGAGCGCTTCGTTGCGGTTGCGGCCATGAACGATCAACTTGGCGATCATGCTGTCGTAATAAGTCGGGACCGTATAGCCGGCATAGAGGGCGG
>CAYTAE010000172.1:0-3600 GCA_964435655.1 uncultured Rhodospirillaceae bacterium | reverse complement strand
GCGGCTGGTCAGGATTCCCTGGGCGGCGTGCATGCCGTGAATGTCTTCCGGGCTTGTTTCGACGCGCACAAGAATGACGTCATGTCCGCGTGCCGCTTCCCGTTCGGCTTCGTCCGCCGTAAAGGCGAGCCTGCCGGACGCTGCCCCAGGTGAGGCCGGAAGCCCCGTCGCAATGACCTGCTGTTCGGCGTCCGGGTCCAGGGTCGGATGCAGAAGCTGATCGAGGGCGGCCGGGTCGATCCGACGGACCGCCTCTTCATGGGTGATCAGCCCCTCTTCTGCCATGTCGACGGCAATCTTCAGGGCCGCTGCCATCGTTCGCTTGCCAGTGCGGGTCTGCAACATCCAAAGTTTTTTTCGCTGGATCGTAAATTCGATGTCCTGCATGTCGCGGTAGTGGGCTTCCAGACGATTGCGGACGGTTTCAAGCTGTGCGTAAACGTCCGGCAGGGATTCCTCAAGGGAGGGAAGCTCGCCCCCGGAAAGAAGACGTGCCGCTTTTGTCATGGCCTGGGGCGTACGAATGCCGGCCACGACATCTTCGCCCTGGGCGTTCGGCAGAAATTCGCCGTAAAACGCTTTTTCACCCGTCGATGGGTTGCGCGTAAAAGCAACACCGGTCGCGCAATCTTCCCCCATGTTGCCAAACACCATCGCCTGAACGTTGATCGCCGTCCCCCAGGCTTCCGGAATGTTGTGCAGGCGACGATAGGTGATGGCGCGCCGGTTCATCCAGCTGCCGAACACGGCACCGATCGCACCCCAAAGCTGATCCATGGGTGTTTGCGGAAAAGGCGCGCCGCCTATTTCTTCGATTTTTTTCTTAAAAAGCAGGACGACGGCTTCCCAGTCTTCCGCTTCTAGATCCGTGTCGAGGGTGAGGCCGCGTTCGTCTTTGTAAAGGTCCAGCAAATCTTCGAACCGGTAATGGGGAACGCCCAACACAACGTCGCCATACATCTGGAGAAAACGCCGGTAGCTGTCATAGGCAAAACGGCGATCCCCGCTTGACGCCGCCAGCTGCACAACCGTCTCGTCATTGAGGCCGATGTTCAAAACCGTGTCCATCATGCCAGGCATGGACGCGCGCGCGCCGGAACGGACAGAAAGAAGGAGCGGATTGGATCCGGAGCCGAATTTTGCCCCGGCGATTTTTTCAACCCGGCGAAGGGCACGCGCCGCTTCTTTCGCAAGGGTTTCCGGATAAGCGCTGCCGTTTGCATAGTAATAGGTGCAGGCTTCCGTCGAGATCGTAAAGCCAGGGGGAACCGGCAGACCAAGGTTGCTCATCTCGGCAAGGTTCGCTCCCTTGCCGCCGAGCAAATCCTTCATCCCGGCATTGCCTTTCGCGTGACCGCCCCCGAAACCGTAAACCCACCGCGGCTTCGGCTTTCCCAGCCTCATCCTTCGACCTTCGAAAAATCGGCGACCGCTTCCAATGTGCGGCGAATTTCGCCAAGCAGATGCAGCCGGTTTTTTCGCAACGCCTTGTCACCCACATTCACTGTCACATCGTCAAAGAAAGCATCGACCGGCACCCGAAGGCGGGCAAGTGCCGCCATCGCCACTTCGAATTCTTCGCCTTTCAGGGCCGCCTCGGCTAGCTTCCGCACGTCTTGAAGGCGTGCATAGAGCGCTTTCTCCGACGCCTCGACAAGCTGCGCCTCAACAACGGCGCCATCGTAACCGGCCCCGTCTTTCTTCTCTTCGATATGAACAAGGTTGCGCGCGCGCCGATACGCAATCAGCAAATTCGCACCGTCCTCGCTTTCCAGAAACGCACGCAATGCGGCAACACGTTCACGCAAGCGAACCAGATCGTCCTCGACGGTCAAGGCCAGAACAGCGGCAACGTGATCGTGACGCACACCCTCGTCACGAAGATGCACCTTCAGACGGTCAGCAAGAAAAGCGAGAAGCCCATCGGCCAATTCGGCACAATGCGCGTCCCGAAGCCCGACGGCCTCAGGCAAGCGCCGGGCTGCCTGTTCAAACACCCCGCGCAGGCCAAGCCGCAAGCCATTTTCCAGAACAAGGCGAATGATGCCAAGGGCAGCACGACGAAGGGCGAAGGGGTCTTTTGAACCCGTCGGCTTTTCGTCGATCGCAAAAAAACCGACCAGCAGATCGATCTTGTCCGCAAGGGCCAAGGCGACGCTTGCCGGTTTCGTCGGGCAAACATCTTTTGGCCCCTGGGGCGCGTAATGTTCGGCAATCGCGTCGGCCACTTCCGACGGTTCACCATCACCAAGGGCGTAATAACGCCCCATGATGCCTTGAAGTTCCGGGAATTCATGAACCATGCCGGAAAGCAGATCGCATTTTGCAAGCTGGCCGGCACGACGTGCATGGGCCGGTTTGGCCCCGGTCTGTTTTGCCAGACCGGACGCCAGCTCCTGCAAGCGAAAGGCACGATCGGCCAGGGTGCCGAGGCCGCTATGAAAAACCACGCCATGCAGGCCGGGAAAACCATCCACCAGCGCCGCCTTGCGATCCTGATCCCAGAAAAATTTTGCATCCTGCAGGCGGGCGCGAAGCACGCGCTCGTTGCCGGCAATAATTTCCCGTCCGCCATCGGCCGCCTGCACATTGGCAACCACGACAAAGCGCGGCGCAAGGCTGCCATCCGATTTCAAAAGCGAAAAATATTTTTGATGGGTCCGCATCGCCATCGTCAGCACTTCCGGCGGCAATTCCATAAAGCGAGAATCAATGTCGCCCAACAACACGACCGGCCATTCGACAAGGCCTGCAACCTCGCCAAGCAGGCCGTCTTCGCCAAGCAGGTCCAGGCCCTCGTTTGTTGCCGCCAGGGCGGCGTCTGCGGCAATGGCCTCGCGGCGGTCGCCCTTGTCCAACATGACATAGGCGCCACGCAGGCGTTGGCTGTAATCAGCAAAGTCTTTTACCTGAAAGGCCTCGGGCGCAAGAAAGCGGTGCCCTACCGTCTGATTGCTGGCCTGGACACCACCGAAAGAAACCGGCACAACCGCGCCATCGAACAGGCAGATCAGCCCATGGATGGGGCGCACCCAGCGCGTGCGGCCCGACGCCCAGCGCATGGATTTCGGCCAGGGAAACCGGGACAGAATGTCTTCAAGCAACGGCGCCAGCACGTCTGCCGCCGGCTGGCCCTTGCGTTCGATGTTGGCAAAATAAAACTCGCCTTTCGCCGTTTCCCGGCGCTCGCAGGCTTCAAGGGGAAGCCCCGTGGACGCAAGAAAACCGGCAACGGCTTTTTCCGGTGCGCCCACCCGGGGGCCACGCCGCTCCTCGCTGATATCCGGCTGTGCCTTTGGCAGGCCCGTCACCACCAGCACCAACCGCCGGGGCGTCACATACACGTCGATGGCCTCGAAACTTAGCTCGGCCTGTTTCAGCCCGGCCGCAACGAGGCGCTTGAGATCAGCGGCCGCCGGGTCCTGCATGCGCGCCGGAATTTCTTCCGAAAGAAGTTCAAAAAAAAGTTCCGCCATGTTTTACGCGCCGCCCTCGCCTTCAAGCCAGGTTTCGCAGCACGCACGCGCAAGCTGGCGGACGCGCCCGATATAAGACGCGCGTTCGGTCACGCTGATGACGCCGCGCGCATCGAGCAGGTTA
>CAYTAE010000171.1:0-3600 GCA_964435655.1 uncultured Rhodospirillaceae bacterium | reverse complement strand
CGCCTTTGCGACGCCTTTGGAAATACGTTCGTACAGCACTTCGTAAAGTCGCGGCACCGCCGTCATGATGGTGGGGCTTGCTTCGACCATGTTCGTCGAAAGCTTGTCGATCGATTCCGCGTAATAGATTTCCGCACCAATCGACATCGGAAAGAACTGGCCCGCCATGTGTTCGTAAGAATGGGACAGGGGCAGGAACGACAGGAAGCGTTCTTTCTGCAAACCAAGTTCCAAAAGCAGGTCGTGGGCGCCGCGGCAATTGTGAAGGATGGCCCCGTGGCTCAGCATGACGCCTTTTGGCGCGCCGCCGGTGCCGGACGTGTAAATCAGGCAGGCAAGGTCGCCGCGCGTGGCCCGTGCCGCCGTTTCACCCGCGACATCGGGGGTGTCGCGCCCGGCGTCAAGGGCCTCCTGCCAGGTCAGGGTCTTGAAAGTTGCGCCTTCTTGCGGTGTGGCCGGTTCCATGGTGATGCAGGTTTCGACCAGGGGCGCGTCCATGGCCGCTGGAAAAACCTGGGCGGCAAGCCTGGCGGTTGAGACGATGACGGCCTTGGCACCGGAATTGGTGAGAATGTGGCGATGGTCGGCGGATGTGTTTGTGACATAGGCCGGCACCGTCACGGCACCGGCGGCCATGATAGCGATGTCGGCGATCAGCCATTCCGGGCGGCTTTCCGAGACGATGGCCACCCGGTCCCCCGGATGGATGCCAAGGACGCACAACCCATTGGCAAGGGCGCGCGCGGCGCTGGCGCAGGCCTGCCAGCTTTGGGGCTTGTATTCGCCATCGCGTTTGACCCAGAGGAAGGGCTTGTCCCCTTGTTCTTCGGCCTTGTCGAAGAACATCTGCGGCAGGCTCTGCCAGGTTTCGTAGGAAGCTTTCATGGGGATCATCTGGCCGGTTGTCAGGTTTCGATTTATTATTTAATGCGAAGACGGCGCCGAGGGCAAATGCCTTGGGCCAATTCTGCCAGAAGAAGGCGGACAGAAAGATAGATAGAGAGGAACAGCGGAATGAACGCCACCCCCGATGGCCACGCGGGCAATCTGCCGGAATGGGATCTAAGGGATCTTTATGCAAGCCCTGCCGCGCCGGAACTTCACGCCGATCTTGACGATGCCACGACGGCGGCCGCGGCGTTTCATAAGGCGTATTTCGGCCGGGTGGCTGAGAAGACGGGGGCCGAACTGGCCGAAGCACTTGCGACCTATGAGCGCATTCAGGAAAGGATCGGCCGTATTCTGGCCTATGCCTATCTTCGCTATGCAACGGACGTTGGCGATGCGGCGCGCGGCACCTTTCTGCAGGACATGCAGGAAAAGACGAATGTGGTCGGCACGCAGATTCTCTTTTTTACACTTGAGATCAACCGCCTTGCCGAGGACGCCCTGGCTGAAAAGCTGCGCACGCCGGCGCTGGCCGCCTATGGCCCCTGGCTGCGCGATGTTCGTGTTTTCCGCGACCATCAATTGTCCGACGATCTTGAAAAAATACTTCACGAGAAGCAGCTTTCGGGACGCGCCGCCTGGACACGTCTTTTCGACGAGACGATGGCCGCTCTTCGTTTTTCCGTCGATGGCAAGGACCTGACGGAAACCGAGGTTCTGGATCTTTTGACAAGTCCGGACGGGGGAATGCGGAAAAAAGCGGCGAAGGCATTGGGAAAGGTCTTTGCCGAGAATGCCCGCCTGTTTGCGCTGATTACAAACACGCTGGCGAAGGACAAGGCGATTGAAGATGTGTGGCGCAAATTTGCCCAGCCCGTTTCGTCGCGCAATCTTGAAAATCATGTCAGCGATGACGTGGTTGCGGCGCTGGCCACGGCCGTGCGCGACGCCTGTCCGCAGCTGGCGCATCGCTATTACGCGTGGAAGGCCCGTCTGTTCGGGGTTTCGGCCCTTGATTACTGGGATCGCAACGCGCCCTTGCCGGATCAGGACGCGCGTCCGATCCCCTGGACGGAGGCGGTTGCCACCGTGCTGGAAGCCTATGGTGATTTTTCGCCAGAGATGGCGACCCTTGGTCAACGCTTCTTCGACGCCCCCTGGATCGATGCCGGACCAAGGCCGGGCAAGGCGTCCGGTGCTTTTGCTCATCCGACGGTGCCTTCCCACCACCCGTATCTGCTTCTCAATTATCAGGAAAAATCGCGCGACGTCATGACCCTTGCCCATGAGTTGGGCCATGGGGTGCATCAGTTGCTGGCAGGCCCCCAGGGCCTGCTGTTGTCGGATACGCCCCTGACCCTGGCCGAAACGGCGTCGGTGTTTGGCGAGATGTTGACCTTCCGGCGTCTGTTGGCAAAGGAGACGGATCGGTTAAACCGCCGCAACCTGATTGCCATGAAGGTCGAAGACATGTTGAACACGGTTGTCCGTCAAATCGCCTTTCATGTTTTTGAGGAACGCGTCCATGACGAACGACGCGGCGGCGAACTTTCCGTTGCGCGCCTGTCCGACATCTGGATGGAGGTACAGGCGGAAAGTCTGGGTCCAGCCATCCGTTTCGATGAGGGCTACCGTTGTTACTGGACCTATATCCCGCATTTTATTCATTCGCCCTTTTACGTCTATGCCTACGCCTTTGGGGACTGCCTGGTGAATTCCCTTTACGCGGTTTATGAAAGTGGCGAGGCGGATTTTGTGCCGAAATATTTCGATTTGCTGCGGGCCGGCGGCACGCAGTGGCATGGCGAATTGCTGGCCCCCTTCGGTCTTGATGCGTCGGACCCGGCCTTCTGGGGGCGGGGGCTTGGTGTCATTTCGGGCCTGATCGACGAACTGGAAAGTCTTTCGTAACGAACAGGGGTCGATCATGGCCACTTCACCCTTGGCAAAGTTGGGGGAATGCGGCAGGCTTGCGGGGCTTTGCTGCCAGATCACCGATCGCTAAGAAGAAACGGGGCGAGGGACAATGAAAATTGGCGTTCCAAGGGAGCGGCGCGAACATGAGCGGCGCGTTGCGGCAACCCCAGATACGGTAAAGAAATTTCTTGCCCTTGGCTTTGACGTTGTGGTCGAACGCGACGCCGGTGCCGGTGCCGCTTTTCTTGACGCGGCCTATGAGGCGGCCGGAGCCACCCTTGGCGACGATGCGGCCGCGACCCTTGCAGACGCCGACATCGTTTTGAAAGTTCAGCGTCCGCTTACGGAGGCGGAAGGTGGGCCGGACGAACTTTCCTGTCTAAAACCCGGTGCAAAATTGATCGCCCTGCTGTCGCCGTATGCCGATTTGGGGCTGGTGCAGGCCTATGCGGACGCGAAAATCGATGCTTTTGCAATGGAGCTGCTGCCGCGCATCACCCGGGCGCAGAGCATGGATGTGCTTTCTTCCCAGAGCAACCTTGCAGGCTATCGCGCCGTGCTTGAAGCGGCCAATGTCTTTGGCCGGGCAATGCCGATGATGATGACGGCGGCCGGCACCGTGGCACCGGCCCGGGTGGTTGTTATGGGGGCCGGCGTTGCCGGTCTGCAGGCGATTGCCACGGCGCGGCGTCTGGGCGCTGTCGTTTCCGCCTTTGACGTTCGCCCGGCCGTGAAAGAACTGGTGGAAAGCCTTGGGGCGACTTTTATCGAGGTTGTGTCGGAAGAAACCGAAGC
>CAYTAE010000170.1:0-3643 GCA_964435655.1 uncultured Rhodospirillaceae bacterium | reverse complement strand
AGCGGGTCCGTTGACGTGGTAGACCGCACCATAGCCAACGGTCTGGGGGCTGTCAACGTCATGCACTTGCAGGATTTTTCCTTGTAACGTAAGCACTTGGGCCATTGGATTCGAGCTAGATGGTTGCGGGTTCAGGCCGTAAATCGCAGCGCCCGTGCGCGCAAAATCGAAGTGATATTCCGGCCCCAGAAAGACGCCGCTTGAATTTGCGAGACTTAAACGCGTGGCGGGAAATTTTTTGACCAGGGCGCGAAAACGGGAAAGCTGTTCCGCATTTTTTGGATGTGCCGGGGTGTCGGCGCAGGCAAGATGTGAAAAAACAGCGTGAAGTTGCAGGCCCGCAAGAATGCGCGGGTCTTGGGTCAGCCGATCGATTTCGTTCTCGGACAGGCCAAGCCGCGCCATGCCGGTATCGATCTGGATGCCTACAATTTGTCCCGCCGCCTGGGCGGCCACGCGTTCAACCTGGCCAAAATCGTTCAGGAAAGGAATAAGCCGGTGGGCCGCATAGGCCGTTTCCTCGCCGGCCAGAAGGCCGTTGAAGACGCCGATGGCAACGTCCGGCAAAAGCGCGCGCAGAGCCACGCCTTCGTCCAGGGTGGCGACGAAAAAATTTTGACAGCCGAGGGAGGCCAGAAAAGGAGCCACCCGCGCCATGCCAAGGCCGTAGGCGTCCGCCTTGACGACCGCGTGAAGGTCCGCCCCCGCCAGTTGCTGGCAAAGCCGCCGGTAGTTTGTTGCAATGGCGTCGAGATCGACCGTAAGAAGCGTGCCGGCGTGATCAGAAGGAGGCATCCGGAAGCCGTTCGGTCTTGTCCAGATCGGCGAATTTTGTAAAGCGTCCGTCGAAGAACAGGTTCAGTTTTCCCGTTGGGCCGTGGCGTTGCTTGGAAACAATGATTTCGGCGATGCTATGGACCTGTTCCATCTTTGTCTGCCACTCGGCGTGTTTCTCCGATCCTTCCGGCGGCTGCTGGCGCGAGAGGTAATATTCCTCGCGGTAGATAAAAAGCACCACGTCTGCGTCCTGTTCGATGGTCCCCGATTCGCGAAGGTCTGCAAGCTGTGGGCGTTTGTCATCGCGTTGTTCGACGGCGCGGCTGAGCTGGGAAAGGGCTACCACCGGCACGTTCAGTTCTTTGGCAAGGGTCTTGAGGCCGCGGGTGATTTCTGAAATTTCCAGAACGCGGTTGTCGTGGCGCGATCCGGATGCATTTAAAAGTTGCAAGTAATCGACGATGATAAAGGAAAGGCCATGCTGGCGTTTCAGGCGGCGCGCGCGCGTGCGCAGGGCGCCGATCGTCAGGGCCGGTGTGTCGTCGATGTAAAAGGGGACGCTGGCCAGGTCCTGGGCGGCCAGGGCGACTTTTTCGAATTCGCCGTGGCTAAGTTCCCCACGCCGGATCTTTTCCGACGGCACTTTGGATTCTTCCGCAAGGATACGAATGGCCAGTTGTTCCGCTGACATTTCAAGTGAGAAGAAACCGACGACGCCGCCGTTAAGGGGGGTGTCGCGGCTGTCTTGCGCGTGTGCCTTGGCGGCGTGGAACGCGATGTTTGTGGCCAGCGCCGTTTTCCCCATCGAGGGACGGCCAGCCAGCACGATTAAATCGGACGCCTGAAGCCCGCCGAGCTGTTTGTCGAGATCGACGAAGCCGGTAGAGATGCCGTTCAAATTGCCTTCGCGCTTATAGGCCGCCTCGGCCATCGTAATTGCGTCGCGAAGCGAGGACTCGAAGGTGCGGAAGCCGCCGCCAATCTGACCGATCGTTGCCAGTTCGTAGAGATGTTGTTCCGTCTGCTCGATTTGCTGAACTGCCGTGACTTCAATGTCGGGATGATGGGCGGCTTCGGTCATTCCTTCGCCGATCTCGATCAATTCGCGGCGCAGGTAAAGGTCGTGGACCGTCCGGCCATAGTCTCCGGCGTTAAATGTGGTGACGGCGGCGCTGGCCAATTGGGCTAGATAGGCGGTGCCGCCGATGTTTTCGAGGGCGTCGTCTTGTTCGAAATAGGCTTTCAGGGTCATTGGGTCGGCCAATTGGCCGCGCTCGATCAGAAAGCTGACCGCCGAGAAAATCCGGCCGTGAACAGGGTTGGCGAAATGCTCTGGCTGGAGAAATTCTGAAACCTTCAGATAGGCTTTGTTTTCCAGGAGAATGGCGCCAAGCAGCGCTTGTTCGACCTCAAGATTGCGTGGCGGAATGCGAAGCTTTGCAAGCTCCTGATTGTCCCTTAAGGGCGTAACTTTTGTATCGGATCCCGGTGCTTCCATGCGCCCACCATAGCAACAAAGCAGGCGGCAACGTCAACCTATTGCGCCTGTGAATTAGGTGGAAGGTGGGGACAAAATTCTTTCCCTATTCGATGTTCCGGTGCCGGCGGGTTGCGCTATTCCGCTGGCTTTTCTTTTCCGGAAGGCTCGGCGTTGGCATCGACGGTTTCCTCGGCGGGTGCCTCTTCGGTTTCCTCGGCTGCCTTCTCGGCAGCCAATTCCTCAAGCACGCTTTCCTCAAACACTTCTTCCGCCTTCTGCGCCGTCGTGTCGGTGTCAGCGCCCTTTGCCGTCTGGCCTTTTTTCCGAAGCTTGGCCTCTTCTTCCGAGCGGGACACGTTGACCATTATGTCCACGATAACTTCGGGGTGCAGGGCGATGCGTGCTGTGTGCAGGCCAAGGGTCTTCAGCGGATGGTCAAGCAGGACCTGTTTCCGCTGAATGGTGATGCCGGTGTCGATGATGGCCGTCGCGATGTCGCGGATGCTTACGGAGCCGTACAGATGGTCCGATTCGCTGGCCTGGCGAAGCAGCAGGACCTGTAGGCCGTCCATCTTTGACGCTACCGCTTCGGCCTCTTCGCGTTGTTTGAGGTTTTCCGCCTCAAGATGCTGTCTGCGAGATTCGAATTGCAGCAGGTTTTCCTTCGTTGCGCGCAGGGCTTTCTTTTGCGGCAGAAGGAAGTTCCTGGCATAGCCTGGTTTGACATTCACCAGGTCGCCCATTTGGCCAAGTTTTTGAATCCGTTCCAAGAGGATGACTTGCATGATTAACCTTCCTGATAGCTTGCGATACGGCGGCGGATTCCGACGGTTTGTTCAACAAATCCAAAGCCGGTTACCACCATCGCGGCGAAACCACCGAACAATATAAGTAGCGAATAAAACGGGACCAATACCCAGCTTGGCTTGGGGGCTGTTTTTGCGAAGGTGTGAACAACCGCAAGGCCAAGAAGGAAGAAAGGAATGCACAAAATAAGCACGAGGTTGTGGCTGAAAAATTCCAGTGTCCCCGGCTTCGCCACGAAGAAGACAAGGGTGGCCCCGGCGATTGCGTAGGTCAGCCAGCCCGGCAACGCCATCTTTGCAAAGTCGGGAGAAGGCCGGATGTTCCGTTGAAAACGCGCCAGCAGGCCTTGGGCCATTGCGCCGTTCAGGACGAGCAGCAAAAGCCAGCTGCCAACGATGAAGGCCAGGAAGAACGGGGCGATCCATTCGAGGGCCTTGGTGGCTTCGGGACCGGCGCTTTGGGAGAACACGGCCAGTGTTTCGGAAAGAAAGCGGCTGACCGTTGCTTCAATGTCATGGCCGCTGCCAGCCAGCGTGGCAAAAAGCGTAAGAAACATGAAAATGGCGATGATGGCGACCC